>CAJPKS010000093.1:0-6978 GCA_905371285.1 Haemophilus sp. HMSC068C11
TATTTATCCTGAAGCTGGACTCGTTAGCGATAACGAAAAAGAAATTCGACGCAGTAATCGTAAATTTATTTTAGGCGCTGTTGCGGTGGCTGTTTGTGGTATTTGTGTTTTAGCTACATGGCAAAATTACTTCTATCAAAATAAAACAACATCAGTAAAAATTCTAAAATTGACTGAAGAATTCCGTCAGATGAATATTAGCCAATCCATGGATCCAACAGGACGTAATTTATTAAAACCATTGAACATATTACGTCAGGCAACATATGGTTATGGAGACTATGAAAAGGCCTTACCTATAATTAAAGATTTTGGGTTGTACCAAGGTAAAAAAGTAGGCGGAAAAGTAAGTGAAGCCTATAAAAAATTCCTTGGGGAGCGTTTTTTACCTGAAATTGCGATGGGATTGATTGAGCAAATGGACGCTTTACCTGAAGATAGCAATGAAGGACTTGAGCTATTGCGTGTTTATCGAATGATCGACGATATGGCAAATAGAAAGGTTAAAATTCCAGAGCAGTGGATGACGAAATATCTGCAAAAAAATTATCCTAAGAATCCTGATATTCAGCGTCAGCTTATGGCTCATTTTAGTTATGCAATGGAACATGTAGATCCAGATCTCAGCATGTTTGATAAGAAAATTGCAGATAAACAACAGGAATACAGCAAATTACCATTGGCGGATCGTGTTTACCAAAACTTTAAAATTTTGGCAAATACAGAACTGCAGCCGGCCACTGATTTGAAAGCTGAAATTGGACAAACTTTTACCACTATATTTAAAACCGATTTTACAACTGAAGATCCTAAAACATTCTTTAAAGATAAGAATATTAGTTGGTATGGCACATTAATTAGTCCACTATTTACCGATTGGGCATATAAAGATTTTTATGATCCTAAGGCTCAGGATTTGCTGCAACTTGCTGCGATAGATGCTTGGGTGCTAGGTAAACAGCAAACGACGAATTATTCAAAAGAAGAGCTTGCCAATTTATCTGAAGAGATTCGAGAGCGTTACATCGCGGACTACATTCAGACATGGCAAGATGCACTAAATAATTTAGAGATTATTCATTTTGTTGATTTGCGTCATGCAGTAGATGTATTAGATGCTTTAACTGGTAATGAAAAACCATTACAAAAAATGATTAATTTAATTGATAAGAACAGTGATATTTATCCAAGTCTATCGGGAATTAATGCTGAAAATCGTAATGAAAATACAAATGTAGCTACAGCAAATCAAATGGCATCATTGCAAATTGCACAACATTTTGCCCCTTTAGTTAATGAGGTAAAAGCTGCGTCAGATGCAGGACAGCCACATATGGATACGGTAATGAAAAAATTGTCTGAGTTAAAATTCTATATGCAGACGATTCAGAAATCACCGGAGCCATCTCAAACTGCATTGAAAGCCATTATGGCAGAGCTTAATTTAGAACGAACAAATCCAACTGTTGATTTAAAACGTTTAGCGAATGAAATGGCAGAGCCTCTTTCAACTCAATTAAATAAAGTTGCGGATGAGGCTTGGACACTAGAATTAAAAACGGCATTAAGTGAGATCAATGCATTATGGAATCGTAATGTATATAGTTTCTATAAGAGTAGAATTGCAAATCGCTATCCATTAAATCGTAAGGCGAGCGAAAATATCTCATTGGATGATTTCCGTGAGTTCTTTGGACCAAACGGACGTGTACAGCGTTTTTATAATGATTATTTAAAATTCTTCTTAGAAGACAATGCGGAACTTTCTGTAGTGAATGGTGAAAGCGTGATTTCCTCATCATTCTTGGCCGCACTTCAGGATTTACAAAATATTCAACGAAATTATTTTGATGCTTCAGGTAATGTGAATATTTCTTTCAGTTTAAAACCGCTCGGGCTCTCTGGGAAATTTACGGCATCAACATTTAATATTGATGGGCAGTTGCTGAAGTATAGCCATGAGGTGCCATCTGCAAGTCGTTTAATTTGGCCGAATACGACACGACAAGATGTAGAAACAAGCTTAACGCTCGTTACATCAACTGGGGACACATCAACTCTTCGTCGTACAGGTGAATGGTCATTATTCCGAGTGCTAGATCAAGCAGCGAAGAAGGCGAATGGACAATCAGTTGATCTCTCATTTAAATTAAATGGCGGTGCGATCAATTATAGATTAACGGTAGAAAATGGCACAAATCCGTTCTTTGGTGGCGTATTAAGCAACTTTAGATTACCATCAAAATTACTTGATACGGAAAAAGAAGGTAAAAGCGCTTTAGAACCAATGGAAATTTATGAAGAAGAAGTGAAGTTTCCAGAAAATAATTAATTTAAGTAAAAGGGAAATATAATATTTCCCTTTTTTTATAGAAAATAAAAAAGCTAAATAGATTTCTATTTAGCTTTTTCATCAAGTAGATAAAATTAAACTTGTGGTCTACGCCAGTCATCAGAACCTGATGTGCCAGCAATAGTGTGATCCCAGTTAATTTTACGGTAACTCATACTTACTTCTAATAATTGAGTATATGGTGCGTTGCTTGGATCTTGAGCATTTGGCATCACTAAGTTCATATCAACAATTACTGCGTCTTCTAATACTGTTGAGAAGAACTCTTCTTGGCGACCATCGATAGAGGTACGGAACCAAGTTACTTGAACTTTTGGTAACATTTCACCAGAAGCTAATGCGTTATACATTAAAGGAACTGCTTTGTTTAAAGAGCAAGTAAATTTGAATGCTTTGTGAACGCGTTGACCAGATGGTTGACCTGATTGTGGATCAGTTGGAACAGTCACGATATGGCTAATCGCTTGTGCCATGATCTCATCTTCATGACCTTCAACATAAACATTACCGACAGAATCTTCGGTAAATGCACCTGCTGTAATTTTTCCTTGATTACTACCTTCAATGGAAATAAATGCTGGTGTAGGCATAAAATTCTCCTAATGACTTTAAAGATGAATATATTTATTGTCTTTACAGACAAGCATAACTATATCAAATTATAAACGATTTAACATTAAATTTTAGATGAAATAAGTAAATTTTTTAAATGGTTAGAGTATTTAAATCCCATGATATTTAAGGGGGTAAATAAACTCTACTTTAAAGTAAGGTTAATTGTTTACATGTTTTAAAAACATTTCAATTCTCCACCTCACTTATATTATAACTAAAACCTTGCTAACCACTTAAAGCTGGCGATTTTTCGGTTTCTTCCCAGTCATCATTAACTTCGTTAATTAAACCTTCTGAAGCCAGTTGTTCATTAAGTTCTTGTTGTTCTTTGACGGCTTTGGCATAACGTTGCATCTGTTGTTTGTAAGAAAGCGTATTCCAAAATGCTTTTTGTTCTGCAATGGCTTGATTAATTTTCTTCCGACTGGAAATAGGAAAACGAATAAAACTGAAACTATTACAAAAAGCAATAGCAGGACGAAGCCATGGCGTGCGATAAAATCTACCGATATGTTTTAAAAACTCAGGGTTTTCTTGAGTAAAGAATTCTCGCATGGCTTTAATCAGGTGCATGTTATGCAGAGGATTTGGCAAAGGATAACAACCTAAAAGTTCAGCCTCGGTGTATTTTCCTTCTACCACAAGCCCTGTCATCAACAACGAAAAGTGTTTGCGGCTACCGAACATATAAAAGCTAAAACGGTTATATTTCATGCCCATCAATGGGTCACCTTTATCCGGCACTGGAATAACAAAAATTTTATGAAATGCCTGCATATAAATGACCCGCTCTTTACGGTTAAGACGAATTGAGCGGTGGCGGGGGTAGAAAAAGAGTATAAATACCAAAAAGATTGGAATTAGCTCAAAGTAAAATACGTGTCTTTTCCAAAAATCTTCAGTTACGTAGGGTTTTCTAAATTCTTCGTAGGATTCTGGTGGGTATTTTTCAGGATAACGCTGGAAATAAGTTGGATCGTCATCATGTAATCGATACATTTTGTATAGTGTAAAGATCTTTTCATCTGGATTTATAGCCCAAATATAATCATTATTTATTTCCTTATATACTCCAGATAAGGGGAATTTACCACCTTGATAATCTAAAAATGAAATCACTAATAAAACACCAATAATCAGTGTTCTGAAAAAAACACGTAAATAGCCATCAAAAGTTGAGTTTTTAATTTCAATTTCGTCCTCATTGACTTTGCGTATTGAAAAGCCAAGATCATGGTAAATTTGATTTCGATTCATCGTTTTCCTTATTATTTCTGAATCTGATTTTTTGCATTTAGTATACCTTACGGGAAGCTTTCTATTCTAATTTTCACAAAAAATAAAAGTGCGGTTGATTATTTAAGCGTTTTAAAACGTTGAAAATTTTACCGCACTTTGTTTTAAATTGGTTTATTTTACTTCGTTATCTAATTCTTCCCGCAGATGGCGTTCATTGATAAGTTTTTGTGTTGCGCGGCGTTCATTGAACCAGCCTTGTTTTTGATTTGGGGTTTTCTTGTTCCATTCGGCAAGCGCCAGGTCAATGGCTCGGTCGGCTTTTTTACGACTAAACGGTACACGCAATGCAAAAGCATTACATAGCGCAATGTTAAATTTTAAGCCGAAGTTTTTAAAATCTCTGCCTACATACTTTAAAAATTCCGGATTATCTTCCGTGAGATAGGCACGAATCGCACGTAGGATTTGGGCGTTATGTTCAGAACTCGGGCTCGGGTATACCCCAAATAGTGCGGTAACACGGCGTTTGGAAAGGTAATCGTCAATCCAAAGTTGTAATGAAAAACGTTCATGACCACCAAACGCATACAAGCCGAAACGGCTGTAATTGATTCCGCCTAGCGGGTCACCTTGTTCCGGCACAAAGGCGATGGCATGGCTGCCAAAGATGGTTTGCCAATAAATCACCCGTTTTTTGCGGTTGACACGAAAGCCGCGTGGACGGGGGAGGAAAATAAAAAATAGTAAAACAATAGGCCAAATAAAATGAAAATAAGCTCTTACAACTCTATATTGTCGCTCCTCTATATACATTTTTCGATATTCTTCATAAGGAATAATGCGGTCATTTGGGTAATCCTTTTTAAACTCATCAGATGTTACCGTCTTTATATATTGCTCATATAATGGTTTTGTTCTTTCATCTGGATTAAATGCCCAAGTGAAATCTAATTTAATAGATTCTATTTGAGATGCAAATGGTTCATTTAAGTTATTTCCCCCACCAAATCCAACAATTAAAAATCCGGCAAATAGAATAAAGCGAATAAACCCTCGGGCATACCCATCAAAAATGGAATCCCGAATTTCAATTTCATCGTTGCCACGTTTACGAATGGAGTAGGCAATATCTTTATCTGGATTAATGAAAATCTTACTGAAAAACTCCCCGAGTTTATCTAGCCAGTCTTTGTTTTGTTGTTCTGCCATGTTTTCTTTATTCATCTCAAATAAAAGTGCGGTTGATTTTCCAAATATTTTTTAAAACATTGAAAAATTTTTACCGCACTTTTCTAACTTATCTTATAGCGTGTGATTATCTAAGCCTTTGATGGCAAGTTCTTCATTAATGATTTTCTGTTCTTCAGCTATATCCTTAAACCATTTTTGTTTTTGATTATTCGTTTTTTTATTCCATTCTGCGAGGGCTTGTTCAATAGCCGCATCAGCTTTACCTCGGTTAAACGGTACGGGAATGGCGAGAGCATTGCAAAATGGGATGGTGATAATATAGTGCCACACGCTAAAACGGGGTTTGATGTGTTTTAAAAATTCAGGATTCTCTTCTGTTAAGTAAGCACGAATAGCTTGTAGAATAGCGGAGCTTTGCGTAGAGCTAACAGAAGGATATACACCTAAATGATGGCGAGAGGGAAGCATATTTTTCTCTTCCTGAATGCTTATAGTCAGAGAATGCAAACTGTCACCACCCCAAGGATGCGGGCCATAGCAGGAATAGACTACACCGCCTAGCGGGTCGCCTTCTTTCGGCACAAAGGCGACGCGGTAGGTACCGTTTAAAATCGGCGCATAAATAATCTGTTTTTTACGGTTTACTCGGATTCCGCGTGGACGTGGCAGACAGAATAAAAATAGCAGAAATGCCATCCAAATTGGGTGGAAAATAGTTCGGATAATATGCCATTTTGCCCAAGGTTTGCGAGTGTAATTTTCTTTATACTCTTCATAAGATTGGAGTTTTTCATTAGGATATTTTTCCCTTGTTTCTGGATTTTGAACCCATTCACGGTATTTTTCGTACAACGGTCTAATTTCACTATCCTTATTAAAAGTCCACACAAAATCTTCCTTTATTGCAGAGATTTCATAAAAAAAAGGTGGTTGTTTATATTTAGCGTTTTGATATAAACTCATGCAAAAAATACCAATAAATAAAAGCCGAATAAAACCCCGATAATAGCCATCAAAAAAGGCATTACGGATTTCGATTTCATCTTCATTACATTGACGGATGGAATATTTTAATATTTTGTGGTACTTATTTTTATTCATTTTATACTCACTTCATTGGAATGGTGGTAGGCTCTGAGCTAATTTTACCTTCTGAACCTTGATAATCGGCAAGGGATACTTTAAGCCTAACACTTTTTACTGAACTAGAATTGATAGATTCTATTTTAGCTTTTTCTTTACGAGTCCCCATAATGGCTGAAGAGATTCCTTCCCAAGTAGTAGGGAGATGGATAACTGCCTGCCCATTTTTTATGAATTCTATACGTACAGGCTTCTGAGTAGAGATATAATGAGCATAATTTGTTATCACTGTAATTGGAACTTCTACTTGAATAGAGTGAGCCATGGCATCTGTGCTAATTGAAGAGTGTTCAACTAATACGGCATTTGGCGCACTCTCATATCTTGAGAGTTTTATCTTTTCTTTAAAAGCAAAATAACGTTGTAGTTCAATTTCATAATAGTGAAATACTTTTTGAGACTCTTGAGAAATAGTTGTACCGTCATTGCTCTTAATG
>CAJPKS010000094.1:0-6950 GCA_905371285.1 Haemophilus sp. HMSC068C11
GGCTCAAAAGATTTCAACATAAATTGCACCACACTCGGATCGGCAATTTCAGTTTCTAAAATAGGCTTAGCTTGTTGACGAGTTTGTGGCTGCGCTTTTTTCACAGCAAACAAACCACGGAACACATCATCATGTCCAGCACTGCTATTTGCGACTGGGGCAATATCAATGACGACTAATTTTTCTACGCGCTGTGGTTGAAGAGCGGTCATTTTCATGGCTGTTTTTCCACCCATTGAATGACCAATTAAGATAACCTTATCTAATTGAAGATGATCGATAAGTTGCCATACATCATCAGCCATGACATCGTAATTCATTGTTTCTGAATGAAAACTATGACCATGATTACGTAAATCTACGCGCAAAATATTATAGTTATCGCTAAATGCACGCGCGATGACACCAAGATTATTCATATCCCCAAACAAGCCGTGAATGAAAACTAAAGTAGGCGAATTAATTGATTGTTTTGCTTGGTGAAATTGATGGTTTAATAATTGGGAAGATGACATATATTTTGCGTGAGAATTTGGTTAGAAATCGTTATAATGGACGAAAATTTTAACAAACGGAGAGAAAAAAATGAAGATAATTGAAGTCGATGAAGAATTATATCAATACATTGCGGCACAAACTCAATCTATTGGAGAAAGTGCGTCTGATATTCTTCGCCGTTTGTTGAATTTACCCACTCACGCAACAAGCTCGGTTGATTTCTTTGAATCAGTCGCGTCAGCTGAAACGCCAAAAAGTGCGGTGCATTCTGAGCCTGTTTTAACGGAAAAAACAACCGAAGTATCTCAACCAAAAGTTGAACCTATTGAACCGCCAAAAGCAGTGAAAAAACAATCGGATGAAGCAATCAATCATATTGTTGATAAAGTGCGTGCACTCTTGAATTCTGCTGAGTTCAAAGAAGAGCCAAAAGCAGTGGTGCGTTTTTTAAGTATATTACGGACGCTTTATCGTACCAATCCAGAAAGTTTCGCACAGGCAACAGAAAGCCTACAAGGTCGTACTCGTGTTTATTTTGCTCGTGACGAAGGGACTTTGCTTGTGGCGGGTAATCACACGAAACCGAAACAAATTCCTGACACGCCATATTGGGTGATTACCAATACCAATAGTGGCCGTAAAATGTTGATGTTAGAAGGGGCGATGCAGTCTATGCATTTGCCAGAATATTTAATTGACGAAGTTCGCCCCTATTTCGTTAGCAACTAAGTCAATGCAAAAATTCCCTTGGCAAGCATTTGCCCAAAATTCAGCGTATGCAAATCAGGTCGCGTTGCGAAATTCGCAGGGCGATCCTTTTACTTGGGCAGAACTTGCTGAGAAAATTAATCAGGTAGAAGCCTTCCTTTTACAACAAGGTGTGGCAGCGCAAAGTGTGGTCGCTTTTTGTGGTAAAAATTCAGAACAGATCTTATTTCTTTATTTAGCCGTTATTCAGCTAGGCGCAAAAATTTTAGGGATCAATCCAGCATTTCCTCAAGAAAAAAGAGAAGAATTGTGCCAAGTACACGGCATAGATTTTTGTTATCAAACTGAAGATATTCGGTATTTAGCTGCTGAAGCATTACCCGAGCATAAAGCTGGCTTTACAAAAGCGGCAACGATGACATTAACATCGGGCTCGACTGGTTTGCCTAAAGCGGTGGTGCATAATGTGTCTGCTCATTTAGCTAATGCGGAAGGCGTTTGTGCCTTAATGAATTTTGGCAAAGATCAATCATGGCTACTTTCTTTGCCGCTTTATCATGTTTCCGGACAAGGCATTGTGTGGCGTTGGCTTTACGCAGGTGCCACCTTAGTTTTACCAAAAGAAGATTTTTATCAATCTATTGGTGAGGTTTCTCATGTTTCTCTCGTGCCAACGCAATTACAACGTTGGTTTGATTATTTGACGGAGCATTCTCAACCTATTCAAACGCAAGCGGTATTATTGGGTGGAACGCAAATCCCCGTTAAATTAACCCTGGCGTTAAATGAATTAGGTATTCGAAGTTATTCAGGCTATGGTATGACAGAAATGGCTTCTACTGTATTCGCTAAACAATCGGATGGAAAAGTTGGTGTAGGTCAACCTTTGCTTGGCCGAGAGTTCAAGTTAGTGAATGAAGAAGTTTGGTTAAAAGGTGCTGGACTTGCCATGGGCTATTGGCGAGAAGGACATATTGTTCCACTCACCAATGCCGAAGGTTGGTTCCAAACAAAAGATAAAGCTCAATGGCTTGATGACGAATTAGTTATTCAAGGCCGATTGGATAATATGTTTATTTCTGGAGGTGAAAATATTCAACCAGAAGAAATTGAAAAAGTGATTGCACAATCAGATTTGGTGAAACAAGTCTTTGTTTTGCCTCAACATGATGAGGAATTTGGCCATCGCCCTGTCGCGATTGTTGAATTTCATACCTCATTTAATGAAAGTGCGGTCGAATCTCTCAACGTTTTTTTACAAGGACGATTGGAACGATTTAAGCAACCCGTTGCCTACTATGAACTCCCGCAGGATTTAATCCAAGGGGCAATAAAGATTTCTCGCAAAGCACTCGCCGATTGGCTGTTGCAACAATAGGAAAGTTAGTTTAATGAAAAATATCTCTCGAGTTTTGACCGCACTTGGTCTTTCATTTGTTTTTACGCTGGCGCTTTCTCAGCCTGTTTGGGCAGAGAATAATAATGCTGATTTACCGACGGAAAAAACACTAAAAAGTGAATTAGCCGAGGCACAAAAATTACCAGATGGTGATGAAAAAACAAATAACGTCACGACAATCCAGGCTTCGCTTGATTTCTTGCAACAAATTCAAACACAGCAAAAAAATAATAACGATTTGCAAGATACGCTTATTGATGCAGATTCTGAAATTCAGAAGAATAATGCCGATCTTCAAAATCTTAAAAAACAGCTAAGCACGCCAAATAACACCGATTATGCTTCTCAAAGTTTAGCGACTTTGCAGGCACAGCTTGAGAAACTGACCAATCAACAACAAGATGCTCAATCTGCATTAAGTGCCGTGAATACACAACTTGCAGGGCAAAGCGCTGTATCCGAACGCGCCCAAACAGCCTTAACAGATAATGTTAAACGTACGCAAGAATTGAATCAGAAATTGGCTGATCCAACAACCAGTTCGCTATTAAAACAGCAAATTCAACTTGAGTTGCAATTGATTGAGCTAAAAAATGCGTACAATCAAATTTTATTAAAAAATAGCGATCAATTTACGGTTCTTTACCAGAGCCGTTATGACTTATTGAATACACGTGTTCAAGCGCTACAGAAACAAATTGCCGCCATTCAAGACGTGATTAATCAAAAGAATTTGGCTAAAACACAAAACCAAGTTGAGCAAGCACAACAACAAAGCCAAAATGTTGAGCAAAATCCGTTGATTCAGAAAGAATTGAATTTGAATGCACAGCTTAGCCAATATTTACTTGAGCAAACTGAGAAAACCAATACATTAACGCAAGATGAATTGCGCATGCGAAATGTATTGGATAACTTGACGCAGACACAGCGTACCATTGATGAGCAAATCAGTGCGTTACAAGGCACGTTGGTGCTTTCTCGCATTATTCAGCAACAAAAACAAAAATTACCGACTAATTTAAATATTCAAGGGCTTTCAAAACAAATTGCGGATTTACGTGTACAAATCTTTGATATTACACAAAAACGTAATGAACTTTATGATATTGATGCTTACATCAGTAAAATAGAGCAGAATGAAAACAAATCGTTTACACCTGCAGAAAAAACACAATTAACCAATTTGCTCACTGAACGTCGTAAAGTTGCCTCTGATTTGATTAAATCATTGAATAATCAATTGAACTTAGCGATTTCCTTAGAGTTAACCCAACAGCAGATTACTCAAATCAGTGATCAAATTCAGTCTAAACTCGATCAACAAAGTTTCTGGGTAAAAAGTAATAACCCAATTAATCTTGATTGGTTCAAAAAGCTGCCAATGTCACTCAAGGCACAATTTGATGGCATTGGAAAGAAAATCGGCTTCCCGACAAATTTTGATAATTTGCCGTATTTACTCACTTATGTCTTTATTTTGTTTGTGATTGGTGGATTGATTTTCAAATTTAAAGAATCAATTAAACAACGTTTGAGCGTGATTAATGGCGAAATTAATACGCTTCGTTCTGATAGCCAATGGCATACGCCGCTTGCGTTATTTTATACGGCATTTTTATCGTTATCGGGCACACTCTGGTTCTTAGCCGCTTGCCAACTTTTAGGCTTTTTCTTTGTGAAAAATCCACAAGAGTTTTGGGAGTGGTCGCTCAGTATGGCGGGCTATTGGTGGTTCTTTAGTTTTATCTTAGCTATTCTTCGTCCGAATGGTATTTTAGTCCGCCATTTCGGTTTTGCTAAAGAGAGCGCGGCTGCTTTGCAAGACGTCACGAAACGTATTATTGTTTCCGTTGTGTTATTACTGAATACGTCAATTTTCAGTAATGTCATGGATACAGGTTTAGCCAATGACGTCCTCGGCGAAATTAATACGATTGTTGCCTTGCTTTTCTGTATTGTGATTATTGCGCCACGTTTTGTTCGCACAGAAAAATCGTTGAATTCAAGCGTAACGGATCAGCGTGATAGAACGCTTTTAAAAATTATGCGCGTTTTATTGCAATTGGTCCCTGTTATTTTAATTGCACTAGTTGCTTTAGGCTATTATTACACCGCCTTAAATTTAATTACGCATATTATTAATACCTACATTGCATGGGTGGTGTGGTCGTTGGTGCGTCATACTATTTATCGTGGTATTACGGTTGCATCAAGACGTTTAGCTTATCGACGTTTACAAGAAAAACGTCAGCAAAAACAACAAGATTCAAGTGATACTTCAGCCTCTGATGATGTGGTCGTGATTACCGAACAAGAAGAGGGATTAGCCTTAAATGAAGTGCGTAGCCAGTTACTACGCTTTGCCGATCTCTTTATTTGGACCGCACTTTTTGCCATCTTCTATTATGTATGGTCAGATTTAGTGACCGTTGTAAGTTATTTGCGTGATATTACCTTGTGGCAACAAACTTCAACAACTGAAGCGGGCGTGGTGACAGAAACGATTTCACTCTTTAACTTGATTGTTGCATTAATCATTGTCGTGATTACCTATATTTTGGTGCGTAACATTCAGGGTATTTTAGAAGTATTAATCTTCTCTCGAGTGAAACTTTCACAAGGTACACCTTATACCATTACCACCTTATTAACCTACATCTTTGTTGCAGTTGGTGGAGCATGGGCATTCTCAACACTCGGGATGTCTTGGTCGAAATTACAATGGTTGTTTGCAGCCCTTTCCGTTGGTCTCGGTTTTGGTATGCAAGAAATTTTTGCAAACTTTGTTTCGGGTATCATTTTATTATTTGAACGTCCAATTCGTGTGGGCGATACCGTGACAATTAATGGCGTGACAGGTACGGTGGCGAAAATCCGTATTCGTGCGATTACCATGATTGATCCTGATCGAAAAGAAGTGATTGTGCCAAATAAGTCCTTTGTAACAGGTCAAGTGATCAACTGGGCATTATCTAATACCGTTACTCGTTTAGTGGTTTCCGTTGGTGTGGCGTATGGTTCAGATTTAGACTTAGTGAAACGCTTATTATTGCAAGCCGCGCATGAGCAACCAAGTGTCTTAAAAGATCCAGAACCAAGAGCATTATTCTTGACCTTTGGGGCAAGTACATTAGATCACGAATTACGTGTTTATGTAGGGCAAGTATCTGAGCGTAATGATACGTTGGATGCACTCAATCGTCGAGTGAATGAATTATTTGCAGAAAATAATATTGATATTGCATTCAACCAATTAGATATCTTTATCAAAAACAAAGATACAGGTGAAGAGATTCCATTTATTGATGTGGCAAAATTAGCCCAAAATCATTAATTAAAGAGAGAAAATATGGCAGGGAATACTATCGGACAACTTTTTCGTGTGACGACCTTTGGGGAGTCACATGGTATTGCATTAGGCTGTATCGTAGATGGCGTACCACCGAATCTTGAATTATCGGAAGCCGATATTCAACCTGATTTAGATCGTCGTAAACCGGGTACATCACGTTATACCACACCACGTCGCGAAGACGATGAGGTACAGATTTTATCTGGGGTGTTTGAAGGTAAAACAACGGGTACCAGTATTGGAATGATCATTAAAAATGGTGATCAGCGTTCACAAGATTATGGTGATATCAAAGATCGTTTCCGTCCTGGACATGCGGATTTTACCTATCAACAAAAATACGGTATTCGTGATTATCGCGGTGGTGGTCGTTCTTCTGCACGTGAAACCGCTATGCGTGTTGCTGCGGGAGCGATTGCGAAGAAATATTTACGTGAGCAGTTTGGCATTGAAGTGCGAGGTTTTTTAAGCCAGATTGGCGAGGTAAAGATCGCACCACAGACTATCGATAAAATTGATTGGGATAAAGTGAATAGCAATCCATTTTTCTGTCCAGATGAAAGTGCGGTTGAAAAATTTGATGAATTAATCCGTGAATTGAAAAAAGAAGGCGATTCGATTGGGGCAAAGCTAACTGTGATTGCAGAGAATGTTCCTGTTGGTTTAGGTGAGCCCGTTTTTGATCGACTTGATGCAGATTTAGCCCATGCTTTAATGGGGATTAATGCCGTTAAAGGCGTAGAGATTGGCGACGGCTTTGCAGTGGTTGAACAGCGTGGCAGTCAACATCGTGATGAAATGACACCCAATGGTTTTGAAAGTAACCATGCTGGCGGTATTTTAGGGGGCATTAGCTCAGGACAGCCAATTATTGCAACGATTGCATTGAAACCGACATCCAGTATCACGATTCCAGGCCGTTCCATTAATTTAGCGGGAGAGTCTGTGGAAGTGGTGACAAAAGGCCGTCATGATCCTTGTGTCGGTATC
>CAJPKS010000095.1:0-6830 GCA_905371285.1 Haemophilus sp. HMSC068C11
TTTTATGATGTCTTATTCAAGGAATTCAGGCTTTCCGCAAATGCCTTTACTTTTTCCCAATCGGTATATTCAATTTCTTTGGTCGTATCCGTTTCGCCATTTGTAATTTTCATAATCAATTGGATCATGACACGATCAATCCATTTATAGCGCGGATATAGCAATGCCCCTGCAAACACGCCGACTTTTTCCGGCGTCCATTTTATACGTTGAAGGAACTTACGAACATAGACATTTTCCTCTGGCGTATCTTTTCCTTCTTTTCTCGCTGTCAAATTTACGCCAAAAAAGACCGCACTTTTTGCATTCAGCAATTCATGATGGCGTTCCACAAAATGGTATAACTGTTTATTAAAATGACCATAGCGAATGGATGCTCCAATAATCACCCGATCAAAAAATGGAAGATCCAGTTCCTCCGTTAACGGTGAAACCACTACTTCTCCTTCAAGATACTGAGCCATAAATTCAGCAATCTTTTTTGTTTGCCCATCGTGGCTTGAATATAAAATTAATGTTTTCATTATTCCTTCCAAAATGCCGGTGTGAAAAGCGCCAATAGTGTGAATATTTCTAAACGACCGCACACCATCGCAATGGTGAGTACCCATTTAGCACTATCTGGCATAGCTGTCATATTACTGCTTACTGAACCTAAGCCTGGTCCAAGGTTATTAATACTTGCCAACACTGCATTAAAGGCATCAAAAGGTGCAACACCACAGGCAATCACACTTAATAAACAAATAGTGAATACCAATAGATATGCAGAGAAAAAGGCCCAAATACTCCCAATCACACGTTCATCAAGGACATTTTGCCCCCATTTAATTGGATACACTAAATTTGGGTGAACAAATCGCTTCAGCTCTCTCGCACCTTGAAGATATAACACTAAAATCCGCGCAACACGCAAACCACCACCAACTGATCCCGCACAGCCTCCAATAAAAGAGGCTATGATTAATAGCATCGGCACAAAGGAAGGCCATTCAGCAAAATTTGATGTAGTGTAGCCTGTTGTTGTTGAAATCGATACGGCTTGGAATACGACTTGCTCAAAATCTTGCCATGAGGAATCAAAATATTGATGGCTTATCATTACCAATGTACAAGCCACGATAAGCAAAATTTGAATACTCATAAAGAAGCGGAATTCTGGATCTTTTGTATAAATCTTCAAAATATTTTCTCGTCCTAAGGTCGAAAATGCTCTGAAGTGCAATGCGAAGTTACAAGCCGAAATCCACAAGAAAATGACCGTGATAAAATTAATCGCCGAACTATTAAAATAGCCGATACTAGCATCATGCGTAGAAAAGCCACCAATGGATACGGTTGAGAAACTATGTGTAATCGCATCAAATGGTGTCATACCCGCGAGCCAGTAAGCCAAAGCACAAGACATGGTTAAAAAGAAATAAACAAACCACAATGCCTTTGCCGTTTCCGCTATCCGAGGCTGAATTTTCTGATCTTTCATTGGGCCTGACATTTCTGCACGGTATAACTGCATTCCGCCAATACCTAATAAAGGAATAATCGCAATCGCAAGTACGATGATCCCCATCCCGCCTAACCATTGTAGGAATTGACGATAAAACAGAATGGCTTTCGGTAAATTATCTAATCCCGTCATGACGGTAGCACCCGTGGTTGTTAGCCCAGAAAACGCCTCAAACACGGCGGAAGCCACTGTTAAATGGGGAGAATCAAATAATAGCAATGGCAAGGTTGCTAGACCGCCCAAAACAAACCAAAATGCCACCACTATTAAGAAACCATCTCGAGACCGCAATTCTTGTTTGTGGTGATGACAAGGCCACCAAAGCAATATGCCCACGGTTAAGCTCAATGCAAAAGCTTGCATAAAGGCTTTACCGCCGCCATCGCCATAAATAAGCGCCACAAAAGCTGGAATCAGCATTGTGCCGGAAAAACACATGATCAAAATGCCGATAATCCGAATAATGGATAAAATATGCACAATATCTCGCTTAATTCATTTCTTCTAATTTCAACGTTCCTGCCGAACGCTCAATTAATGCTTGTTCAAAAGGTTTAATTTGATCTTCACTAATGCCTAACTGCAATGTAATCTGCACTTGAAAATCTTGCTGATAAATTTCAATTTGATGCTGTTCACATAAAATTTGGATCCAATTTAATTGTGCATAATCACAATGAACTTGGAATAACTGACGTTCTACTTTTCGTTCAGTTTCTAATAATTTTAAAGCTTGCTGAACACCATTTCCATAAGCACGAACTAAACCGCCAGTACCTAATAAAATGCCACCATAATAACGAACAACTACGGCACTAATCTCACCGATTTGGCTACCTTGCAAAGCGGATAGCATCGGTTTCCCTGCAGTACCAGCTGGCTCACCGTCATCGGAAAAGCCTAATTGTTGAGAATCCGTTGGCTTGCCGGCCACTGCCGCCCAACAATGATGGCGGGCATTAGGGTGCAGCGCTTTAATTTCTGCCCAAAAAGCTTTGGCTTGTTCAAGTCCTTCCGTATGTTGCAAATACGTGATAAATCGACTTTTCTTAATTTCTTCTTCAAAAACGACCGCACTTTTGGGGATAAGGTATTCAGCCATGGAATATTATTCAAGTAAATTTGTTGCGTAGTTTATCATTGATAGCGGATTTATCGAAATTTCCCCATAATTATTGTATGATGTAGCTCAATTTCAATAAAACTAATGAATAACAATGACTGAAATTACTGTCGATAAAAC
This sequence comes from Haemophilus sp. HMSC068C11, assembly GCA_905371285.1. GTDB lineage: Bacteria > Pseudomonadota > Gammaproteobacteria > Enterobacterales > Pasteurellaceae > Haemophilus_D. The sequence goes on from CAJPKS010000095.1 coordinate 2,751, forward strand.
CCTTGATACCGTTGGTTTACGTTGTCCTGAACCTGTAATGCTCGTGAGAAAAAACATTCGCCACATGAATGAAGGTGAAGTTCTGCTTATTTTAGCGGACGACCCTGCCACTACTCGCGATATTCCCAGCTTCTGCCAATTTATGGAACATACGCTTTTAGCGAGTGAAACCCAAGACACCCCTTTTAAATACTGGGTGAAAAAAGGCCAATAAAAATGCGGCCAATTTTGACCGCACTTTTGTTATTCTGCCGTATTACTCGAAATGGGGTAATACTGTTTCTGAAGAAATTCAGGCTTCAATAACGCAGAGGCATTCCACCACTCAATCACCAGCTCCTGTGGTCCTTCCGCATAAGACGCAATTTCATACACGTTATATACAAAATGAATCCCATCATGATCTAAATAGAAATTATCGGTCACCTCAAAAGCATCTTTTGATGTAAATGCTTCCTCATCTTTTACCTCACCATATCGAGTGTAACGTTCCCAAAGCAACTCTTTTAATTTAGCTTGCTGGTTTGGTTTAAAAACATCATCAAATGAAAGTAGTTTTTTCGTTTCTAAATCAACATTAAGATAATGGTAGCCACCAACTCCATGAGCGCCACCACTGTAGCTGTAATAATTTATTAAAAATACAGCAAGCTTACCTCTTTGGTGACTAAATGCTAAATCTAAGGTTTCATCAATCCCCATTATTGGAGATTCCAACATTTCTTTTTTGGCTTCATCATATGCTTTTTGGTAATCCTCAATAAGCTGCTCACGGCTTCTTGGTTTACCATCAGCATTTTTTGAAATTTGCTCTAAAAGTAGTGTATCTAACCACTCAATATTCGTTTTTAGTGTAGAAATACTGTAATGAAGTTTACCTTCAGTAGGGACATATTCATCTTCTTTGGTCGATTTAGGGTATTTGATGGTTTCCTCTTTATCAAAAATCACATCATCTTGAGCAATAATTGCCGGAATAACCTTCTCAGCCTTCTCTTTTTCAGCTTTTAATTGCGTATTTTCTACCGTCAGTTGCGCAATTGTCTGTGTTTGTTGCTCAATCGTTGCTTTCGCTTCTTTATCTTCGCAACCTGTTACCGTAAAAAGTGCGGTTAAAATTAAGGCTGAAATGAATGTCTTTTTCATGTATTACCTATAAATCAAATGTGTCTTTATCACGTAGAATATGATCATTGCCTTTACGGCGTAAAAAGCCGGTACGGTCAAAATATTCCATCAATTGCACTGTCAGTTTTCGACCAAAATTAAGCTTATCACGTAATTCATTTACAGCAACTTTACCTTCTTCGCCTGCCATTTGCTTAATTAAGCGAGCATAAGCATAAATGCTTTCAGTCAGGAAAAAACGGTCTTTTACAATTGGTGTAAGATAGCCCAATTTACCCGCTTTATACATAAAATTACGCATTACACTTTCATCTTGCGCCAAGGCTGTTGCCATATCACGCACCCAAATGGCTTGACCATGCGCTTTCTCAAATTCAGCAAACACCGCTTGCCATAAGCTTTGCTCTTCGGCTGAAAATTGGATTTTGTGTGAAGGCAAATGTAACCAGCCACGAGTCTGCTGCAATTGGCATTCATCAAGCATTTCTTCAATAAAATGATAAATCAGATTTTCCGGTTGGTTTAGTGTCGCAATACGGTATAAGCGGGCCTTACTCAAACCTAGCTGATCATTATGTTGCTCATGATAGGTAGCAAGTGCAGTCAAAATTTGCTGCGTTTTTTCACGTTGATAATCGCGATTAAAACACCAATTTTGGAAACGGATATCGCCATTCTCGGCCAATGCTTCAGCCAATTGATTTTCAGTTAGTTGCTCACTCCACATTAAAGCTTGAGCTGAAATCGCCTCTTTTTGTAAGGTCAATCCGATGCGTTGTGTGGCGGTTTGAGCCTGATTAAGTTTAGCCAAGAACGCTAAGCGAGCCTCTGTACGCTTATAACGTTTTGGTGAATAAATTTCGAGTACCTTCGCCCCACCAATTAATATTTTGGCATCGCCACTACGTAAAATTAATTTATCCCCGAAGGCCAAAAATAATGGCTGCTCTAAAATGACTTCCGCCAAAGTGCGGTCATTTTTCATTGCATTTTTGCTTTCAAGCAAAGTAAGCTTACCTGTTGTGCGGCTTGCGGCATGATAAATGTGCACAGGCTGACTATCTTTCAAATTCACTTCAGGCGTAATTTCAATGGTAATACGATCAGTTGGCTCAAGTGGTTCTGAGGCTAACAACCAATCGCCGCGTTGCATTGGAATACGATCTAAATCGACATTTAAATTGAGGGCTAAGCGTTGACCAGCCAAGCCTTTCTCACTCGGTGTATTTTGAGCATGGATATTTTTAACACGAACCTTTTGTCCTGTTGAAAGGAAAAGTTCGTCATCAATAGATACTGAGCCAGCAAATGCTGTGCCTGTTACTACTGTCCCCGCCCCTTTCACGCTAAAGACACGGTCGATAGCATAACGAAACGGTTTATTTATTTCGGCTAATTCCGGTAAATTGGCTAAATAATCGCGTAACGCATCAATTCCTAAGCCCGTTTGTGCCGATGTAATAAAATAATGAGATTGAGCTAAGAATGGATAATCCATCTGAATTTGTGTTTTTAGTGCCTCGATTTGCTCATCAGTTGCTCGGTCTGCCTTGGTAATCACTACCATGATTTCAGTAAATTGAAGCTGACGTAAAATCGCTAAGTGTTCTTTAGTTTGTGCGGCAATCCCTTCATCGGCTGCAACAATAAGCATGGCATAATGCACACCACCAAGCCCGGCCAACATGTTGGCGAGAAACTTTTCATGGCCAGGTACATCAATAAACCCGAGCACTTTCTCTTTTAAAGGTAAATAGGCATAGCCTAAATCAATAGTCATGCCACGTTTTTTTTCTTCCGGCAAATGGGCGGTATTCGTACCTGTCAGTGCTTTTAAAAGGGCTGTTTTACCATGATCGACGTGCCCTGATGTAACTATGATCATAATTTTTCCACCGTATCTAATAATGCCTTAAAGTCAGCCACGCTACGTAAATCTAACCAAATCTTTCCTTTCTCAACACGGCCAATTATCGGCTGTTCTAACGCTTTGAATATTGCTAAAAGTGCGGTCAATTTTGCCTCTGTTTTTTCAGCTATCGTTACCGCAATAGAAGGAATCGTCGCCATCGGTTGAGAGCCACTCCCAATCTGAGCAAAGCTTTCTTCAATCTCAACGTTGTAATCTTTTAAACGATTTGCTAAACAGGCTTTAAGTTGTTCAGCTTTTTCTTTTAATACATCTATTGATTGGGTGAGCAAATGCAAAGTTGGCAATGTCTCAGTAAGTTTTTCAGGTTGGAGATAAAGGCGTAATGTTGCCTCAAGCCCGGCTAAAATCACTTTATCACAACGCAACACGCGCTTTAATGGATGAGCTTGTAACTGAGCAATCCACTCTTTTTTACCAACAATAATGCCAGCTTGTGTTCCGCCCAATAATTTATCACCCGAGAATGACACTAAGTTTACGCCTTGTGCAACTTTTTCTTGCACCGTCGGCTCATTCGGTAAATGATATTGGCTTAAATCAATCAATGCTCCACTACCCAGATCCGTAATAACAGGAATATCAAATTCTCGTCCTAGCTCAACCAACTCTTGTTCTGAAACCGAAGCAGTAAATCCACTAATATGATAATTACTGCAATGTACCTTCATTAAGAAAGCGGTATTTTCGTTGATTGCTTGACGATAATCTTTCAAATGTGTGCGGTTTGTGGTACCCACTTCAACCAGTTTACAGCCGGCTTGAGCCATAATGTCAGGGATGCGAAATGCGCCACCAATTTCAATTAATTCCCCGCGAGAAATAATTACTTCTTTATCTTTTGCAAAGGTGGCTAACATCAAGAGTACCGCTGCAGCATTATTGTTTACGATACACGCCGCTTCTGCACCGGTAAGTTGTGCAAGTAGTTCACTAATATAATTATCTCGATGACTGCGTTTGCCTTCTTCCAAATCATATTCCAGCGCAACGTTACCTTTCATCGCATGAAGTGCCGCTTG
>CAJPKS010000096.1:0-6788 GCA_905371285.1 Haemophilus sp. HMSC068C11
TTTCATATTGAATATGCTTATGTGTTGCAAGATTTCCCGCGAGTTTGATTTCAATCCCTTTCCCTGCCTTTAACCAATCAAAACGTAATTGAGAAATCTCAAACTCTTTTTCATCCAATAAATCTGTCCATCCACCACCGGCGTTACAAGTAGATTGCGCTAAAGCACGCTGACACTCTGCCGAGCGACAATCTGCATTTACTGCATTTTTGTAGGTTTGTTTGGTTTCGATCATTTTCCCGTTAAGTTTGTAACCAAATAGCTCTTTTTCGATATTTTTCGCCACATTTTTAACGCCATTTACGCAGGTATTTTTTGTGTATTTTTCACCAATACAACCATTGCTATTCAAATCATAAAAAAACAAAACACAACTATTTGACGGGGTATTATCAGCTTGAGCAATGGTTATTGCAGTGCCCTTTTCATCCAATTCAAATAAAGCCAGATTATCCTCGATGAGTTTTTGGTTTGCGCCCCGAAAGCCTACGCGACGCAAATCTTTCCCGATGAGTTGAATTGTGCGTTGTAATTCTGCTTGTAGTTTGAGTTGTAACATTAAACGCTGATTTTGCTGTTGAGTTTGGGCATAAAATTGTGCAACCAATAACAATAATAAAGCGGATAAGCCAAGTGAAATCAACAAACTCACCAATGTTTCACCTTTTAATGGTTTCATCTTGTACATGCACTCGCCGCTTGATCAGACTTTAATTTAATACTGCCGACATTGAAAAAAGAGAACAATGTACGATGCTCTTCCGCCTGTAACATAAAACAATTTGTTTCCATGGTATTTCTTGCCCCATTAAATTTCACCGCCACTTCAGACGGATATAATTTAGGGCCTATCAGCATCGTTTTTCCTTCAAAATAAGGATAGTAAAAATGCGCATAAAGGTTTTTAGGACAATTCTGGGGATGAAAACAATCACAAAAATGATCGCTTTTTACTTGAGCAGTAATACACCAACGTTGATTCGCTCTATCTTGATTGGCCAAAATAAACCAAATCGCTGATGAATTTTCTGCCCTCGCTTGGATATTACGTAAGAAAAAATAAAGCCGTTGTTGCTCTTTTTCGAGAAAATATTGGGGATCGTTTTTCTGCCATTTGGGCAATGTAAACGTCAACGTTAAGCTTAAAATAAATAATACAATCAAGGTTTCTAATAAAGTTATCCCTTTATACATAAAATGCCTTCTTTTTTGACCGCACTTTAAAAGTCCTTTAGAAGAAAGCCAAATTTGCTACTTTATTTTTGCGATACTGATCGCAAATTTCCTTTAAAAAACGGGAAAAACCGTGAATTAAACATTTTCAACTGGCTATTTACTAAAACTCCCTTATAATAGGCGACCTATTTATCTGTTCTTTAAAATCTGGTGGAAATATGAATCCAATGTTAAATATCGCTATTCGTGCGGCACGAAAAGCGGGCAACGTGATTGCTAAAAACTATGAGCGCCGTGATGACATCCAAACAAGTAAAAAAGGTATTAATGATTATGTGACCAGCGTCGATAAAGCCGCAGAAGCAGAGATCATTGAAATCATTCAAAAATCTTATCCTGATCACACAATTATCAGTGAAGAACGTGGTGCATTAGAAGGCAAAGACAGTGATATTCAATGGGTAATTGATCCACTAGATGGCACAACCAACTTCGTAAAAGGTTTGCCACATTTCTCTGTTTCTATTGCTATCCGTGTAAAAAACCGCACCGAAGTAGGTGTGGTTTACGATCCTATTCGTAATGAATTATTCACTGCTGTGCGTGGTGAAGGCGCAAAATTAAATGAAGTGCGTTTACGTGTAGATAGTCAAAATGAACTTAACGGGGCAATTTTAGCCACCGGTTTCCCATTCAAACAACCAAGCTTGATGGCAACTCAATTTGCTATCATGAATAATTTAATTGATGAAGCTGCCGATTTCCGTCGTACGGGTTCTGCCGCATTAGACCTTTGCTATGTAGCATCCGGTCGCGTTGACGGTTATTTCGAAATGGGCTTAAAACCTTGGGATTGCGCAGCAGGTGATTTAATCGTGCGTGAAGCAGGCGGTTTAGTGTGTGATTTCAATGCGGGTCATGGCTATTTACGCTCAGGCAACATCGTGGCTGCACCAGCGCGTATTTTAAAAGAAATGCTAAATAAAATTCAGCCTTGCTTAACCGAACAAGTTAAGTAAGCCTCAATAAAAAGTGCGGTGAATTTCACCGCACTTTTTTTATGACTAATTTCTGTCGAGTGGCTTTCTATTTTCTTCCGTTTCCGGCTCAAGATCCAATTTTGCCATAAGAAGCTGATCGCCATCTTCTTCTGGGTTGCCAGTCACTAATAATTTATCACCATAGAAAATGGAATTTGCGCCAGCCATAAAGCACATCGCTTGCATTTCTTCACTCATGCCTTGACGACCTGCAGAAAGACGAACATAACTTTTCGGCATAGTAATACGCGCCACCGCAATAGTACGAACAAACTCAGTCCAATCTAAATCAGCCGCCTCTGCCATTGGCGTGCCTTCTACTTTCACTAATTGGTTAATCGGCACGGACTCCGGCTGCGGATCAAGATTCGCCAGACTCGCAATAAGGCCTGCTCGCTCTTTACGGGTTTCATTCATGCCTACAATACCGCCACAGCAAACTTTCAAACCGGCATGACGCACTTTTCCTAGCGTGCTTAAACGATCATCAAAACGGCGCGTGCCAATGACATTGTGATAATTCTCTGGCGCCGTATCAAGATTGTGGTTGTAATAATCCAATCCTGCATCTTTTAACTCTTCCGCCATACCATCCTGTAGTAAGCCAAAAGTACCGCACGTTTCTAAGCCAATATCTTTTACCGCACGAATAATCGCTGTCACTTTTTCCATATCTTTTGGTTTCGGGCCTCGCCATGCTGCGCCCATACAAAAACGCCCTGCACCACGTGCTTTAGCAATTTTGGCTTTTTCGACAATTTCATCAATATCCAAGATCTGCTGATTTTGCACGCCAGTTTGATAACGTGCAGATTGAGGACAATAACCACAATCTTCCGGACAGCCACCCGTTTTAATTGACATCAACGTCGATAACTGTATTGCTCCTGGGTTGAAATGCTCTCGATGCACTTGAGCCGCACGATAGACTAATTCTAAAAAAGGTGTCTCAAATAGCGCTTCTACTTTGCAAACAGACCAATACTCCACTGAAGGATGGGGCGTAATAGATGAAAGCTGTACTACATTTGTGGTTGTCATTATATTTTCCTCGTTTAAGCTACTTAGCTTTTATTAAGTTGAGCATATTACTCTGCAATATGATAAAAAGAGATCAGATCACTTTTCCTTGATGAATTTCAATCACTCGATCAATATGCCGTTCAATTTCTTTGGGTTGATGCGTCACCAGTAACATGGTGAGTTTTTTCTCTTCACATAATTGATCCATTAAATCCTGCATTTCAATGCGTAATTTAGGATCAAGAGCTGAAAAAGGCTCATCCAATAATAAAATAGGTTTATCTCGTAGCAAACAGCGCGCTAACGCTACTCGCTGTTTTTGTCCACCTGAAAGTGCGGTCGGTTTTCTCGTTAAAAAATCCTGTAAATTGACCGCACTTGCGGCTTGTTCTACAAGTGCTTTTTCTTCTGCATTCAAGGCTAAATTCGGTTTTAAACCTAAGGCGATATTATCTTCCACAGAAAGATGAGTAAAGAGATTGTTTTCCTGAAATAGCATGGAAACAGGACGTTCAAAAGGTGCCGTTTTGGTATGATTTTCACCATTTAGCCAAATCTCGCCACTATCAGCATATTCAAAACCGGCAATTAAATTCAGCAACGTACTTTTTCCTGCGCCACTTTCACCAATAATGGCAATTTTTTCCTGGGCTTGAATCTGTAAATCAAATACCATCGGCATAGATTGATAATTGAAGACCACATTATTTAATTTAATCATGTTGTTCCTTCTGCCCTTCAATAAACATAAATAAACCTAAACATAAGCCCAATAAAATCAATGCTGTCACTGCCGCTTCTTGGCTTCGATATTGTCCGATTTGTTGATAAAGCAAATGAGGCAACGAAGTGAAATCAGGGCTACCAAATAAGGCTATCGCTGTAAAATCGCCGAGTGATAAGGTTGTCGCGAGCGCCAAGGCATATTTCAATGGTGCTTTTAGTAGCGGATATTCAATTAAACGAAAACGCTGCCAGCCTGTAATATTCAGCGATAAACAGAGTTTTTCATAATATTGCATCGATTGATTCATTGCTGTATTGAGAATTTTGATGACAAATGGCAAGGCAGCCAAGGCGTTACACACAGATACTACCACAAACAAATGCCCTGCTGAAAAATCAATATCTTGTAACCAAAGGAATAAGCCGACTGCTAAAACGATCGTCGGAATGGCTAAAATCATCATGCCCCCCGTTAAAATTAAGTGAGCTAATTTGGGGTGATATAACCATTGTAGCTGACGGGAGAGTAACAATAAGAAGAATCCAAATAATACCGATAAAATCCCGGCTGTCGGTGCCATGGTTAATGAATAAGCAAGCGCCTTCCATAATTGTGGATTTTGCCAATAGCCAAATAATTGGGTCGCTGACAAACCTTGGAAAATGATATTGAATAAGGGGGTTAGAATAAATAAGCACACTGAGAATAAGACAAAAACATGTCCAAATTTGCCCGCACTTGAAACAGGTAAAACCCAGCGATAACGTTGCGATATCTGCGTTTCAGGTGCTTTCGCCCAATATTGTGAAAATGAAAATAACGCAAAACAAAACGCAAATTGTACAAGCGCAAAAAGTGCGGCTTTGGGTAAATCAAATTCAAAGAAAATAGCTTGGTAAATCGCAACTTCTAGCGTGCTATTTTGTGGCCCGCCACCAAGTGCCAAGACAATCGTAAAACTGGTGAAGCACAGCATAAAAATCAATACAAAGGCTGACACGATTTGGCTTTTCAAATAAGGCCATTCAATTAAACGGAAAAATGTGAAACCTTTGATATTTAATTGTGCCGCGAGTTGATGCTGTTCGGTCGGTACACTTTGCAAAGCCTGTAAACTCATTCGGGCAGCTAAGGGAATATTAAAAAATAAATGGGCAATGAGAATACCGCTTAAACCATAAATGGAGGGTTTCCATGAAATACCTAAGATTTGCAGCAGTTGTGTTAGCCAACCGGCAGTGCCATAAATACCAATTAGACCGAAAATAGCCAGTAATGCCGGCAAAACAAATGTGAGAGAAAAAATGCGTAAAATGAGCGATTTGCCTTTGAAATCTAAATAGAAAAAAGCACGTGCAAATAAAGTTCCAATTACGCTAGAAAGCAAGGCTGACAAGAATGCCTGCCCGACACTAAAAGCGATAACTTGATGCAAATAATCGTCTTTTAAGAAATCAGATAAGGCATAATCACTTCCTACTGAAAAAACCGCAGAAAGGGAAAATCCATAAAGTAAAACGATAAAAAAAATGACCGCACTTCCGCCCAAATAATGGCGAGGACGAAAATGCGGATGTTGCAATAAGCGCATTAATACTACTTAGATAAGGCTTTTTGCCATTGATTGATCCAGCTTTTAAGCTGCTCACTTGTCACCTTAGTGGTATCTAAAATACGCATTAATTTTGCACGAGAATTAAGCGCATCAATATGACTTTCAATATTGGTCTCTACCACAGGTAACATCACATTATTTTTAGCAATATCCGCTTGAGCTTGCGGTGAAAGTAGGAAGCCTAAAAACTCATCCGCACAGGCATTATTACGGTTAGCAACTTTTGCTGCGACTTCAACTTGTAATACGCTACCCTCTGCAAATTCCGTTGCCACATAATTGTCTTTTTGTTCCGAAAGAATATGGTAAATCGGTGAAGTATTGACGCTTAAAACCAGATCACCTTCGCCTTTTAAGAAAGCGCCGTAGGATTCAGTCCAACCTTTTGTGACCGTGACCGTATGTTTAGAAAGGGTTTTCCATGCATTTGCGACATCTGCTTCTGGATAAACCGCATTCATCCAAAGTAATAAACCACGTCCAATACTGCTTGTACGCGGATCTTGATATAACACTTTAAGATCTTGACGCTCAACTAATTCTTTTAAGCTCTTTGGTGGATTAGTCAGTTTATTTTTATCATAAATAAACGCGTATTGTGCATAATCGAATGGTAAGAACGTGTGATTTTCCCATTTAATGGGTAAACGTAACTGGCTTAAATCCACTTTATTTGGCTCAAAAATATTGAGTTTTTGTGCATCCTCAATTTGATAACTATCTAAACCGAGCACCACATCCGCCTTAATTTTTTTACCTTCTAGACGAACACGGTTAAACAAGGTGCCATTATTGTCAAAAGCCACATAATTCAGCTTACATTGCGGGAATTGTTGTTCAAAAGCCGCTTTAACTTTTGGTCCGGCACTCCAATCTGCACTAAATGAATCATAGGTATAAACCTCTAATGTTTGAGGAGCAGCTTGTGCGAAAGCGGAAGCGGTGAAAAGTGCGGTTAAAATGGGAAAAGTTTTGTTCATTATGCGTTCTCCTTATTTTTGCATAACGAAACAGCATAATGAGATGATTAGTTTCCTACGCCAGCATTATCTGTTTCAGGTTCACGGGTATTTCTCAGCCATTAATATAGGCACCCCGACTAACACGATGTAGTCTATCTTAAGGAAATTTAATCAAAAAGTTATTTCATTTTAAAATGTTAATCCGATCACACTTTTATATCTGGTTTATCATTTTTTGAGCAAAA
>CAJPKS010000097.1:0-6672 GCA_905371285.1 Haemophilus sp. HMSC068C11
TTCTTCATCATGCGTTGCATTTCGTCAAATTGTTTCAGCAACTTATTCACATCTTGAACTTGAGTGCCAGAACCTAATGCAATACGACGACGGCGAGATCCTTTGATAATATCTGGATTGGCGCGTTCTTTTAAGGTCATGGAATTAATAATAGCTTCCATTTTGATAAACATTTTGTCATCCACTTGATTTTTGACATGATCCGGTAAGTTTTTCGCACCCGGTAATTTTTCAAGCATAGACATCATGCCACCCATTTTTTTCATCTCGCGGAGCTGTTCACGGAAATCGTCTAAGGTGAAATCATCGCCTTTCTTGAATTTTTGCGCCATTTTTTCCGCTTTTTCTCGATCCACTGAACGTTCCAGATCTTCGATAAGGGAAAGCACATCACCCATGCCTAAAATACGCGATGCTACACGATCAGGATGGAATGGCTCGAGGGCTTCTGTTTTTTCGCCCACACCTAGGAATTTAATCGGTTTGCCAGTGATTTGACGAATGGATAAAGCCGCACCGCCACGCGCATCACCATCCACTTTGGTTAAGATAACCCCAGTAAGAGGCAAAGCTTCATTGAAGGCTTTTGCAGTATTTGCCGCATCTTGACCGGTCATTGCATCAACCGTGAAAAGTGTTTCAATTGGATTTAATGTCGCGTGAACTTGCTTGATTTCATCCATCATCTCACTATCAACGTGTAAGCGACCTGCCGTATCCACAATTAACACATCGTAGAATTTGAGTTTAGCGTCAGCAAGTGCCGCTTTTGCAATCTCTACCGGTTTTTGTTTGACATCAGATGGGAAGAAATCCACGCCAACAGATTGTGCTAAGGTTTCAAGCTGTTTGATCGCCGCAGGACGATATACGTCGGCAGAGACTACAAGCACTTTCTTTTTGTGACGTTCACGCAAGAATTTCGCTAATTTACCCACGCTGGTAGTTTTACCCGCACCTTGTAAACCTGCCATTAAAATAACTGCAGGTGGCTGTGTTGCTAGGTTTAAGCTTTCATTGGCTTCACCCATGGCTTTTTCGAGTTCACGTTGAACAATTTTTAAGAACTCTTGGCCTGGTGTTAAGCTTTTATTGACTTCTTCGCCTAATGCGCTTTCTTTTACTTTGGCGATAAATTCACGTACGACAGGCAACGCAACGTCAGCTTCTAATAAAGCCATACGTACTTCGCGTAGGGTTTCTTTAATATTATCTTCAGTTAAGCGACCTTTACCGCTAATGTTGCGTAGCGTTTTGGAAAGACGATCCGATAAATTCTCAAACATTTTAAATCCTGTTTTTTCTTAAAAAATTGCCGTGATTATACCGAAATTTGGGCGTTTTTCATCATTTCAAATAAAATTATGGCGATCTAGAGAAAAGATCCGTTAAAATAAGAATAATTCCTAGTAAAGAGAACGCATTATGTGGTTTGCCCTTTTTTCGATTATTTTTTACATTCTTAGTCTATTGCTGATCGCTCCGTTTTTGATGAACTCATCAGAAGGGAAGTTGAGTCAAAGCAAAACTCCATTTTTTCTGACCGCACTTGCTGCAATTATTCTGCACGTAGTCAGCACTTTCCCTTTGTTAGAGGATTTGGCCTCAGGGCAAAGTTTTACGCTGATGGAAATCGCTTCCTTAATGAGCGTAATTATTGCTGCCTTAGCGACGCTTTCAATGTTTCTCGTTTCCACGATGTGGTTTGTTTTACCGATAGTGTATGCGTTTTCGATCATTAGCTTGATCTTTGCGACATTCTTATCAAGCCATATTATTCAAATGCTTAATCAAAATACATTGATGCTGTTCCATATTGGTTTGTCGCTTTTTACCTACGCCGTGTGTTTTATTGCAACGCTTTATGTGATTCAGTTGGTCTGGTTAGACCGTAATTTGAAAAAACGTAAAATTCAATTTTCGCCAGCAATTCCGCCATTGATGGCAGTAGAACGGCATTTCTTCTGTTTATTTGCGATGGGTGAAGTATTACTGACTCTGACTTTAATTTCGGGTACTTATCATGTATTACAAGCGGTGACTCTAGAAAATCTGCACAAAGCGATTTTCTCTTTCTTTGCTTGGATTAGTTTTGGTATTGCTTGTTTTGGTCATTGGCGATTAGGCTGGCGTGGAAAAAGGATGATTATTTACGCAATTTCAGGTATCATTCTGCTCACGATTGGCTATTTTGGTAGCCGTTTGATTTAATCGAAATCAAAGAACAGGTAAAAAGTGCGGTGAAAATAACCGCACTTTTTGTTGATTAACGAACAAAAGGATTTACCCTTGGACAGTATCCCCCTTAGTACTTTATTTATTACACTCATTATTTGTTTAGTTTTATCAGCCTATTTTTCCGGCTCAGAAACCGGATTACTCTCTCTCAATAAATATCGCCTTCGTTTTATGGCGGAACAAGGTAATAAAGGTGCGCAAAAAGCAGAAAAACTGCTTGAGAAGCCAGATACCTTGTTAAGTTTTATTCTGATCTTTAATAACCTTGTTAACATCAGTGCTTCAGCTATTGCAACCATGATTGGTATGCGTTTATATGGCGATGCGGGTGTGGCTATTGCAACAGGTTTATTAACCTTTGTGATGCTTGTTTTTTCTGAAATTTTCCCTAAAACCGTCGCGGCAATGCATCCTGAAAAGGTGGGATTATTTTCAAGTCATATCTTGGTCTTGCTATTAAAAATATTTTATCCGTTAGTTTGGTTAATGAATCTTTTCACGAAGACATTAATGCGAATGGTGGGTTTAAAACCTGATATGCAAAAGCAAGTGATTAGTCGTGAAGAACTACGTAGTATCGTATCGGAAGCGGGAGAAGCCACACCGGATGAACAGCATCCACAAATGTTGCTCTCTATTTTAGATATGGAAACGGTGACGGTCGACGATATCATGGTGCCACGTAATGAAATAGCAGGGATTGATATTGATGACGATTGGAAAGCGATTATGCGCCAGCTTAATCATGCACCACACAACCGAATTGTGTTGTATAAAGGCAGCCTTGATGAGCAAGTATTAGGGATTTTGCGCGTGCGTGAAGCGTTTCGTTTGTTATTAGAAAAAAATGAATTCACCAAAGAAACTTTATTACGTGCAGTTGATGAAGTGTACTTCATTCCAGAAGGGACACCACTAAAAACACAATTAGAGAATTTCCGTACGAAAAAAGAACGTATCGGTTTAGTGGTGGACGAATATGGTGATATTAAAGGATTAGTCACGCTTGAAGATATTTTAGAAGAAATTGTAGGGGATTTTACAACCACTACTGCACCGACTATTGAACAAGAAGTGGTGCAACAATCTGATGGCTCAATGATTATTGAAGGTTCGGCAAATCTTCGTGATTTGAATAAAATGTTTGGTTGGGAATTAGATACAGAAGATGCTCGCACCTTTAATGGTCTGATTCTCGAGCATCTTGAAGATATTCCTGATGAAGGAACCGTTTGTGAAATCGATGGCTTACGAATTACTATTTTAGAAGTCAGCGATAATATGATTAAACAAGCAAAAGTAGAGAAATTGGCCTCTTAAATGTGGCTTTTTCTAACCGCTCTTTTGTTTAAGAAGTACATTATTTTTACAAAGGATTGAATATGACGGATGAGATTCGTTTAACACAATACAGCCACGGCGCAGGTTGAGGCTGTAAAATTTCGCCTAAGGTGTTAGGGACAATTTTACAGACTAAACTCGAAAAATTTGCTGATCCCAATTTATTGGTCGGTAACGAAACAGCGGATGATGCTGCGGTTTATGATCTTGGTAATGGTACTGCAATTATCAGTACCACGGATTTCTTCATGCCGATTGTGGATGATCCTTTTGATTTTGGTCGCATTGCTGCAACCAATGCCATTAGTGATATTTTCGCAATGGGTGGTAAGCCAATTATGGCAATTGCCATTCTAGGCTTCCCGATTAATAAATTGCCACCAGAAGTGGCTCAAAAAATAGTTGATGGTGGTCGTTTTGCTTGTCATCAAGCAGGGATTTCGCTAGCGGGTGGACACTCGATTGATGCACCAGAACCTATTTTTGGTTTAGCGGTAACAGGCGTTATTGCAACGGATCGTGTAAAACGTAATGCCTCGGCAGAAGTGGGGTGTAAGCTTTATCTGACGAAACCATTGGGTATCGGCGTGCTGACTACTGCAGAGAAAAAAGGTAAATTAAAACCAGAACATCAAGGATTGGCAACAGCAGCAATGTGCCAAATGAATCTGATTGGTAGTCAATTTGCAGAAGTTGCAGGTGTAACCGCTATGACAGATGTAACAGGGTTTGGTTTGTTAGGGCACTTGGCTGAAATCTGTGAAGGCTCAAATCTTAATGCGGTTGTGCATTTTGATAAAATCAAATTATTAGATGGTGTAGCAGATTACATTGCAGAAGGTTGTGTACCAGGTGGAACCAATCGTAACTTTGAAAGCTATGGACATAAAATCGGCCCTCTTACCGATTATCAAAAGGCGGTACTTTGCGATCCACAAACTTCAGGTGGTTTGTTGATTGCGGTTAAACCAGAAAGTGAAGCGGAAATTTTAGAGATTGCGAAAAAAGCCGGTATTGAGCTTAGTGAGGTAGGCGTATTGAAACCTCGTCAAGCAGGCGTACTAGTAGAAGTCGAATAAATGGCTTTAGTGAAAATAAAAAGTGCGGTGAAAATTCACCGCCTTTTTTATTCTTTATTTTCCTTATTTTCTTTGTTGTTGGAATACATCGAGTCAATAATATGACGATAGCGTTCCATAATCACTTTTCGGCGTAATTTGAGCGTAGGGGTGATTTCACCAAGTTTTACGCTAAATGCTTGAGAGAGTAGCGTAAATTTCTTCACTTGTTCGAAGTGCGCCAATTCTTTTTGGAGGCTTTCGATGCGCTTCTCAAACATTTTAATAATTTCAGAGTGTTTGAGTAATTCCATGCGATCTTGATACTTAATATTCAGTTTTTTCGCATATTCTTCTACGCTATCAAAACAAGGCACGATTAGGGCTGAAACATATTTTTTGGCATCGGCAATAATCGCAATTTGTTCGATAAATTTATCTTTACCGATTTTACCTTCGATATATTGTGGAGCAATGTATTTGCCGTTAGAGGTTTTCATCAATTCTTTAATACGATCGGTAATAAATAAATTACCTTCAGCATCAAACTCACCGGCATCTCCTGTTTTCAAGAAACCATCTTCGGTGAAGGCTTGGGCAGTTTCTTCAGGCTTTTTATAGTACCCCTTCATCACCATACCGCCACGAACCAGAATCTCGTTATTTTCACCAATTTTAACTTCGGCGTTTGGCATCAGTTTACCGATAGAATTTGGATTAAAATGATGATCATCCCAACAAGAAACAGTTGCCGTGGTTTCAGTCATGCCATAACCGAGTTTGATATTAATCCCAATACTATGGAAGAAAAGCCCAATGGTTGGTTCTAATTTTGCACCACCGCAAGGCATCATTTTAATTCGTCCGCCTAACAATGAACGCAGTTTAGACAGCACCAGTTTATCGGCAAGTGCATAGCGTTTTTGCAAGAAGAAGGGGACTTTTCTATTTTGAGAGAGAAGATCAAAACGTTTTTGTCCCACTGCAATTGCCCAATGGAAAATCATCTGACGAATAAAAGGGGCTTTTTGTACTTTATCAAGCACGGCAGAATAAATTTTTTCATAGAAACGTGGTACCGCACACATAAAGGTCGGGTGCACTTCCGTTAATGCTTCACGTACTTGATTGGTGTCTTCGAGATAACAAAGGATTGCTCCCCGATGTAACACATAGGCAACCCAAGCACGCTCAAAAATGTGGCTAAATGGTAAAAAAGAAAGTGAAACCTCATCTTGATTAACATCTAATGCAATATCATGGGCTTCAAGTTGATGCGCCAAGTTATTGTAATCGAGCATTACGCCTTTCGGTTCACCTGTTGTGCCAGAGGTGTAGATGATCGTGAATAAATCATCCATCGTTTTATTTGCTAAGCGAGTTTCAAATTCAGCCTGAAATTCTGCTGTACCTAATTGAATTAAATCGTCCCAATGGTAGGAAAGGGTAGTTTCTGTCAGTTGAATTTTTTCTTTCATGGCCACAATTTTTTGTAATTGTGGACACTGATGTGCAATTTCTAACGCTTGATCATATTGTTCTTGATCGCCAACAAACAGAATTTTGACATCGGCATGATTTAAAATAAATTCTGCCTGTTGTGCCGTATTGGTTGCATAAATGGGAACGGTGATAGCTCGGACTTGAAGTGCCGCAATATCTGCGATTGTCCAACGTGACATATTGTGCGCAAAAATTGCAATTTTATCTTGTACTTGAATATTGCAAGCAAGAAAAGCTAATGAAAGCTGATCAAGCTGTTGTTGGAATGCGTTCCACGAAATATCTTTCCACAAGCCATTAATTTTATGGCGAAGTGCGGTTGCATTTTGACGAGTTTTTGCCTGCTGGCGAATTCGATTGACGAAATGACGTTCTAAATTCATATAAGCCTTATTTGAGCGAACAACTGTACGCTAATATAAACTAAATAAATTTAAAATCTAGTAAAATGTTATTATTTTGTGAATATAGAATAAATAATAGACATATTTATTTTTCTATTATTATATTCAAATGAGCAATAAAGAATATA
>CAJPKS010000098.1:0-6625 GCA_905371285.1 Haemophilus sp. HMSC068C11
CCAAGTAAAACAATTTAATCACTTGTAGATGAAGTCACCTCATGGGCAAAAAATAGAGCAGATATCACCTTAAATGAAACATTAGTAAAAAAATTTACACAATCGGCTTTAGATAACGCGGTCAACGCACCTTTCAAGAAAAAAGGGGTGAGAATAACACATCCAACTTTTGAAGAGATTGAAGCTTTAATTGAGCAACTTCAACCGAGTAATTTATTTAAAAAAATCATTCTTTATCACTATCGTCAAGGTATTCAAAAGAAACTTCTTGAATACAAAGCGAATCATCCTGAAAAATCCTTTGATGATTTATTACGCTTATTGAAAGAAGCATTACATGGTGAGGGCGGAGAACAGTTAGCGGAATTAATTCGTTTTCAATATCCTTTTGCCATGATTGACGAGTTCCAAGATACGGATGCGTTGCAGTATCAAATTTTCTCGAAAATTTATCACAATAAAAACGTGTCTGGTAATGTTGGATTTATGATGATCGGGGACCCAAAACAGGCGATTTATCGCTTCCGTGGTGCCGATATTTTCACTTATTTAAAAGCAGCAGACGAAGCGAACGAGCGTTTTAACTTAGGCACAAATTACCGTTCCTCTCAACCTTTAGTGGACGGGGTAAATCGATTATTTGATTTTGAAAATGCGCCTTTTATTTATGAAAAAATAGAATTCCTAAACGTGGGCGCTGCCAAGAAGAATCTTGTTTTTCAGTTGAATAATCAACCTGAACCCGCCTTCCGTTTTTACATTAATGATAAAGACAAATCTACCCAGCAAGATTATGCAAAAGCTTGCGCGACATCGATTCAGCAATGGTTAAAAAGTGCGGCTGAAAATCCGGTTGTTTTTCCAAATGAAAGCAAAGCGGAAAATCAAACATTGCGAGCAGAAAATATTGCTGTTTTGGTGCGTGGTTATACCGAAGCCGATCTAGTGAAAAAAGAATTGCAAGCACTTGGTATTGCTTCCGTGTACCTTTCGGATAGAGGAAATGTCTTTGAGAGTAACACAGCAAAAGAACTGGCCTTGATTTTGCAGGCGTGTTTGAGTGTGACGGAACGCCCAATTTTAAATGCAATTGCGACCGCACTTTTCGGCTTAAATGCAGCTGAAATTCACCAAATTCACCAGGATGAAATCCAGTGGCAACGTTGGGCTGAAAAATTCGCAGAATATCAACAAATTTGGCAACGCCAAGGCGTATTGCCGATGTTGCACCATTTACTTTTAGCTGAAAATATCACAGAAAAACTCTTATCTCGGCCTGATGGTGAACGAAAACTGACAGATTTATTACATTTCGCCGAAATTTTACAACAAGCAGCGGCATTAATTGAAAGTGAAGCGGCATTATTGCGCTGGTTTGAAAAGCAAATTCAAGATGAAGGTCGTCAAGAAGCACAAATCCGTTTAGAAAGCGAACGTCAATTAGTGAAGATTGTGACTATCCATAAATCCAAAGGGTTGGAATATGATTTGGTTTGGTTGCCATTTTTAGGTAATGCGGCGAAAAATCCAGCTAAGAATAAACTGTTTAATTTATATTACGACAGTGATGAAGAGAAAACCTTGTGGGACATGCAAGATCAACACTTGGATGAATTAACAGAAGAAGTGTTTGCGGAAGAATTGCGTTTGCTTTATGTGGCATTAACCCGAGCAAAATACCAAATGGCCTTTGTGTTACCGAAAGCCTTTGATAAAAAATGGAATGCTTTATTGTATGTTTTAACGCAAGGTGAAATTGGTCGAAAACTCGATTTGCCAAATAATTGGGACACACAGCCATTATTGGAAAAGTTTAAGCAGCTTTTACCAAATGATGTATCGATTGAATCAACCGATGTATTACAAGCCAGTGAACCACTAACCTTAAATGTTTCTCAAGAAAATTTAAGTGCGGAAATTTTCCAAGGTGAAATTGAACAAGATTGGCGAGTGACTAGCTTTAGTGGCATTGAACAAACACATCAACGCAAAGCTTATTTGAATGAAAGTGCGGTGAAAAAATCGCTCATTTTTGATGATGCGAAAGATTATGATGCGTCAATTTCAATAGAAAATATCACTGAAAATCTGACCGCGCTTGCTCATGATAACGATGAAATGGTTCTAGATTTTCCACGGGGAACACAAATCGGTACGCTATTGCATCGTTATTTTGAAAAGGTGCCTTTTGCTCAACTGGCTGAGAAAGAAAACATTGAAAAATTATGTCAGGATTTGAATCTTGCGGAAGAGCAATTTGTAGCAGTTCAACAGTGGTTTGAACAAATACTCAGCACGCCAATTTTGCCAAAGGATGATCTCACCCTTGCTCAGATTAACGAAAAACAATGCTTAAAAGAGTTGGCATTTTATCTCAATATCACAAGCCATTTTGATGTCGCAGGTTTTAATCGAGCGTTAGCAACCTTGCATCATTTGCCATCAGAACAGTTACAGTTTGATGATATTCAAGGCATGGTGCGAGGCTCGATGGACTTAGTTTTCAGTCATCAAGATAAATATTATTTGCTTGATTACAAATCGAATTTCTTGGGCGAAACATTAAAGGATTACGATCAAACTGCATTGAAAAAAGCCATGTTAGAACATCATTATGATTGGCAATATTTGTTGTATGTGGTGGCATTACACCGTTATTTAAAAACACGTTTGCCTCACTACGATTACAACCGAGATTTTGGTGGTGTGGTCTATGCATTTTTACGAGGAATGAATGGTTCGCCACAATCGGGCATCTTTTTTGATAAACCAGATTGGCAATTAATCCAACAATTAGAGGAATTATTTTAATGTTAAGCCTATTAAAATCCTTGCAAGAACAAGGTGTGATTACTCAAGGCGATTATTATTTTGCTCAATTAATTGCGGATAAACAAAAAGATAAAGGCTATATCGAACCCGTCCAAAATTTAGCGATTTTATTAGCCGCACTTTGCAACTGGAGCTATACGCAAGGCAATACTTGTTGTGTGTTAGATCGTTTCTTAGAACGTAATTTATTTGGTTTGGCTTATCGTCATACTGAAACGGATTTTTTGCCACTTATCAGTGAAAAGATCGGTTCACTTCCTGCATCAAAATGGCAATCAGCCTTAGTGGGGCATATTGCCTTTACACAAGATCCTAAAAATGAGATTGCGCCTCTCGCATTTCAATTTGGGGCGATTTATTTCTACCGAGCTTGGCAAGATGAATTCCGCGTGGCGCAATATATTAAAAACGCCTTGAAAAATGACCGCATTTTATCGGTAAAGCCGCAACAAATTCGGGCATTATTAGATCGTTATTTCTCTCAACAACAAGCACAAATTGATTGGCAAAAAGTAGCTGTCGCAACGGCAGTGAAAAGCCCATTTTCTGTGATTACAGGTGGCCCTGGAACAGGGAAAACCACGACAGTCACTCGCTTGTTATGCGTATTACAAGAATTATTTAGTGGCAAGCTTCATATTAAATTGGTTGCGCCAACAGGAAAAGCCGCGGCGCGTTTAACAGAATCTATCGAAAACGCTTTGGCACAAATGCCGATTTCAGATGAGTTACGCGCATCTATTCCTCAAACCGCAGAAACGTTACATCGCTTACTAGGCGTTCGACCTTTTACCGATAGCGTAAAATATCATGCACATAATCCACTGCAAATTGATGTATTAGTGGTGGATGAAACCTCAATGATTGATTTGCCTATGATGGCGAAGCTTGTGCAAGCATTGAAACCCGAAACGCGTTTAATTTTATTGGGTGACCAAGCACAATTAGCTTCAGTAGAAGCGGGAGCAGTATTAGGGGAAATTGCACAATTTTTAACGCAAGATTATAGCCCGGCTCAAGCCGATTATATTCATGCAACAACGGGCTATACTGTGCCAACTGAAGGCGAACATAGTCCGTTGCGTGATGCCATTTGCCATTTAACCTTTAGTCGTCGTTTCCGAGATGATTCGGGCATTAAACAACTTGCTGAGCAAATTCAACAAGGAAAAGGTGAGGGGAGTTTAGCGACTTTTGCGGAATATCCACAAGAGTTGCATTTCCATCATTTTGATGAAGAACAAGACGTTAAAGAATCTGTTCGACAAGTGGTGAAAAGTGCGGTTGAAAATTACCGTGTTTATTTAACCCAACTTCAAACTTATTTTGCTCAGAAGAAAGATCTCAATGCAAAATTTATAGATGAAAAGGGCAACGAGAAAACTTATGCAGAAGCGATTTTAGACAGTTTTAATTCGGTGAGATTTTTGACCGCACTTCGAGCTTCGGCATTAGGTGTGGAAGAATTAAATCGTGAAATTTCTTTAGCATTACGAGCGGAGAAATTACTTTGGTTCCGTCAAGAAGATGATTGGTATATTGGTAAGCCAATTATGATTACCGAAAACGATCATAATGTGAAACTGTATAACGGTGATATTGGCTTATGTTTAGCTAAAGGCAAAGTGTGGTTTGGCAATCGAGAAGTCTCTACCAGTCGTATTCCCGCTCACGAGCCCGCGTTTATGATGACGATTCATAAATCCCAAGGTTCGGAGTTTGATCATACCGTCATGGTGTTACCAACAGAACCTAATCCAGTGCTTTCTCGAGAGCTGGTCTTTACCGGTGTTACCCGTGCGAAAAATCAGCTTTCCGTATTTGCCAATGAAAAAATCTGGCAAAGTGCGGTCAGAAATACCGTAAAACGACAAAGTGGATTAGGAAAGTTATTACAGGAAAAAGAGGAGTAAAAAATGAAATTATATGTTTACGATCATTGCCCGTTTTGTGTGCGAGCTCGCATGATTTTCGGTTTAAAAAATTTGCCGGTAGAACTTGTAGTGCTCGCGAATGATGATGAAGCTACGCCGATTGGTTTAGTGGGCAAAAAAGTAGTGCCAATTCTTGTCAAAGAGGATGGTACCGCGATGCCGGAAAGTTTGGATATCGTGCATTATGTCGATGAACATTTTGGTGAAAAAATCTTATCTGAACAAGTTCGTCCAGAAATTGAAGCATGGTTAAAAGAAGTCGGCAGTTATTATGGTCATCTTACGACTGCACGCTTTACGCAAATTGGTTTAGCCGAATTTGAAACCCAAAGTGCGGTCGATTATTTCACTAAAAAGAAAACGGAATTTATTGGGGATTTTGCTAAAAATATCGCGAAGACAGAAACCTATCTTACTCGCTTAAAAGGCGATTTAGAGAAATTAGCGGTATTAATTCAATCTGAAAATGCCTTAAACGGCCAACTTTCTCTTGAAGATATTATCGTTTTCCCGGTATTACGAAATCTTACTTGTGTGAAAGGCATCGAATTCCCACCAGCGGTTTTAGCTTATATCACGAATATGGCTAAGTTAAGCAATGTGCCGCTGTATTTTGATAAAGCCATTTAATCTCTGTTAAGTCATAGGCTTTGGAGATACTGAACTTTTGACTTGGATCATAGATACGGTCATTTTTTCAGTATTTTTTATTCATCGGTCTATAATCTCTAAGGTTTACTTTATAAGAGCGCAGAGATATGGATCAGGAATACCAACGAGCGGTTACCCGTATTTGTGTGGAAACCGCTTTGTTATTATTACAGCATGGGGCAGAAAGTGCTGTCGTCGTACAAATGGCTCAGCGATTAGGTGTAGCTTTAGGCATTGAAAGCGTGGAGTGTGCTTTGACGGCAAATGCCGTCTTATTGACCACACTTTCTAAGCAACATTGTATTACTACTGTGCGGAAGAATGTCGATAAAGGCATTAATATGCAAATCGTTACGGATGTTCAGCACATTGTGGTTGCCGTAGAGCATCACTTGTATGATTTGTCTATGGCACAAAAGAAATTGGATAAGTTAAAACCACTAAAATATAACCGTTATTTGGTGGTGTTTATGATTGGTTTATCTTGTGCCTCTTTTGCTCACCTTTCTGGCGGAGATACCACAATTTGTGCAATCACCTTTATTGCTTCTGCCATTGCCATGTTTGTTCGACAAGAAATTTCTAAACGTCATTACAATCCACTCATCGTTTTTGCCATTACCGCATTTGTTGCCTCACTGATTTCCGGTGTCAGTTTGAAATATAGTTTAGGTAATGATCCTCATATCGCATTAGCTTCTAGCGTTTTATTACTTGTCCCAGGATTTCCATTAATTAATTCACTTGCAGATATTTTAAAAGGGTATGTCAATATGGGAATAGGACGATGGACCATTGCTACGGTTCTCACCTTTGGTGCTTGTTTAGGTATCGTTTTTGCATTAGATCTTTTAAATATTGTTTCGTGGGTGGGGTAATAGAATGTTTTTACTGAATTTACTCGACGATATGCTTTTTGCCGCCATTCCAGCAGTAGGATTTGCCTTAGTATTTAATGTTCCGCCTAAAGCCTTAAAGTATTGTGCTATTTTAGGCGCGCTTGGGCATGTCACGAGAACGTTATTATTACACTTTGGAGTCCCGATTGTTTTTGCCACTTTTTTCGCCACTTGTGTGATTGGTTTTATTGGCGTGCATTTATCTCATCGCTATTTAGCCCATCCAAAAGTCTTTACCGTTGCGGCAATTATTCCAATGATTCCGGGTGTTCATGCTTATAAAGCGATGATTGCTATCGTACAAATTCA
>CAJPKS010000099.1:0-6565 GCA_905371285.1 Haemophilus sp. HMSC068C11
GGATATTGGAACGATGTTCAACATCATCTGCTACTGACACAATATTTTTTAACATATCCTGCAATTGACCAGCAATAGTAATTTCAGCAACTGGATATTGGATCTCGCCATTCTCCACCCAGAAGCCTGCTGCGCCACGGGAATAATCCCCCGTCACAATATTTACGCCTTGCCCCATGACATCTGTCACTAATAAACCGGTGCCCATTTGACGTAAAAGTGCGGTCAATCCGCCCGTTAAATTTGGTTTCACAAGCCAGTTATGAATACCGCCTGCATGACCGGTACTTTGCATGCCCATTTTTCTACCGCTGTAACTGGTGAGCAAATAGGTTTGCAATACGCCATCTTGAATAATTTCAAGATCCTGTGTTCGCACCCCTTCGCTGTCAAAAGGCGTAGAGGCTAAACGTTTTAACAAATGTGGACGCTCACTAATTTGGAACCAATCTGGTAATACTTGTTTTCCAAGATGATCGAGCAAGAAACTGGATTTACGATATAAGCTGCCGCCACTAATCGCGCCCGTTAAATGAGAAATTAATCCAGTTGCTACATCATTTAAGAAAATCACTGGCACTTCACGTGTCGTTAATTTTTGTGGATTTAAACGCGCAATCACTTTTTTTGCACAATTCTGCCCTACCCAATCCGCTGAAGAAAGGGCATCAAACTCACGTGAAACTGTATATTCGTAGTCATTTTCAAGTTGATCTAGCTCGCCACCAATCACCGAACAGGATAAAGAATAGCGGCTAGATAAGTAACTTTGTAGCATGCCATGTGTATTACCATAAACACGCACACCGGTATGAGAATTAAAGCTTGCGCCATTACTATTCACAATTTTAGCATCGTATTCCAACGCTGATTTTTCAGCTTCTAAAGCTAATTTTGTAGCCTGTTCGACATCAACATTTGCACTATGATAAAGCGCTAAATCGGGTGCTTCAAAAGCCATTAGTTCTTTATCGGCTAGCCCTGTGCAATCATCTGGTGAAGTATATTTTGCAATAGCAAGTGCTGCTTCAACGGTATTTTTAATCGCTTCTTCACTTAAGTCTGAGGTAGAAGCATTGCCTTTTTGTTGGCCTAAATAAACAGAAATGCCTAATGCTCCATCATTAGTAAATTCAACATTTTCAATCTCTTGCAGACGGGTTGAAACCGATAAACCACTCACATTTGTCACACCGACTTCAGCGGTGGCTCCCGCTTTCTGTGCAGTTTCAATCGCAAAACTGACTGCATCACGCAATGTTTGCTCTTGAGATTTTAAAAGTGCGGTTAAATTTTCTGCTGTTTTCATGATGATAATCCTATTAAAAATTTGCGCCATTTTATCTTATTTTGAAAGTTTATGCTAAAATGCACCAAATTTTTCATAAGGTAATAGAATGGCAAAACGTAAGAAAAAAGAAGCCTTTGATTGGGAAGATGAAGACCAAGAAGAGATTATTTGGGTAAGTAAAAGTGAAATCAAACGAGACGCTGAGGATTTAAAACAGCTCGGCGAGAAATTGGTGAACTTAACCAAAGCAAATCTGACTAAGGTTCCACTAGACGATAGCTTGAAAGATGCCATTGAATTAGCACAACGTCTGCAAAAAGAGGCGCGTCGTCGCCAATTGCAATATATTGGTAAGCTCTTACGCTCAATTGATGCAGAGCCTATTCGTGAAGCTTTAGAAAAAATTGAAAACAAACATAATCAGCAGCAAGCGATGTTGCATAAATTGGAAATCTTACGTGATGAGTTGGTTGCGAAAGGTGATGTGGCACTGACTGATTTGTTAAATGAGCATCCTTCTGCAGATCGCCAACAATTACGTAATTTGATTCGTGCAGCACAAAAAGAGAAGGAACAAAATAAGCCGTCAAAAGCTTATCGCGAGATTTATCAGATCTTAAAAACACTCATTTTAGAAGACTAAAATACGGCTATTTTTGACCACACTTTGTGTCAAAAAAGTGCTATGATTAGCTACCCTTTTAAGAAGGAAAAAACGTTATTTATGAATATTCGTTGGAATATTATTTTAGGTGTCATCGCCTTGGTTTTATTAGGCTGGTATTATTCGCTTAATCAAGATCATGGCGATTTACAAAGCCTAATCAAAAAACCTGATAGCCCAGAATACGTCGGTAATAAAATGGAAACGACTGTATTCTCGCCAGAAGGAAAAAAACAATATCTCGCGATTTCCGATAAGGTAGAATATTACACACAAGACGGTCATACAGATTTTATTTCGCCGTTAGTCTATCTTTTTGATGTCTCTTTGGACAATAAAGACAAGGAAGCGAAAACCGATAAAATTCAATTAGAAAAACAAAATTGGAAACTTAGCGCGCAAAAGGCAAAATTAACGAAAGATCAAATGCTCTATCTTGAAGGTGGCGTGGTTGCCGAGAGCCTTGACCCTTTATCTCGTCTGCAACGTGTTGAGACCGAAGCCGCAGTGATTAATTTAAAAACACAAGACATTACTTCCGATACACAAGTAAAAATTAACGGATTAAACTTTAACTCAAGTGGATTAAAGTTGGTCGGAAATTTACGTCAGCAAGTTGCAACTCTAAAGGAACAGGTAAAAACATATTATGAAATCAACAAACAATAAAATTCTGCTTTTAACAGCGTTAATGATGACTTCTTTATCTGCTTTTGCGTTAAAAGACGATACCAATAAACCGATTAATATTGTCTCAGATAATCAATCTTTAGATATGGAAAACAGCGTGGTAACCTTTACGGATAACGTTGTGATTACACAAGGTTCTATTTTGATTAAAGCCAATAAAGTGGTTATTACTCGTCCGCCAGAAAATTCAGGCAAAAAAGAGACCGTCGAAGCCTTTGGTAGCCCTGTTACCTTCCACCAACAACTTGATGATGGTAAGCCTGTTGATGGTAGAGCGAATAAAGTTCACTACGATTTAGGTACTGAATTTTTAACATTGACCGGTAATGCTGAATTAAAACAATTAGATAGCAAAATTAACGGTGAACGCATCACTTATGATGTGAAAAAACAACAGTTAAAAGCCAATGGTAATGGAAAATCACGTGTGCAAACCGTCTTAATTCCGACCCAATTACAACAAAAAGGTAAAAAATAACCGATGTCTGTATTACAAGCTGAATTTCTCGCAAAAAGCTACAAGAGCCGAAAAGTGGTTTCTGATGTGAGTTTAACCGTAAACTCCAATGAAATTGTTGGCCTACTTGGTCCAAATGGTGCGGGTAAAACCACCACTTTCTATATGGTGGTGGGTTTAGTGCGTCACGATCAGGGAAAAATCACCATTGATGGTGATGATATTAGCGTATTGCCTATGCATGAACGTGCACGTCGAGGAATTGGCTATTTACCACAAGAAGCCTCTATTTTCCGTCGTTTAACAGTCTATGAAAACCTCATGGCGGTATTAGAAATTCGTAAAGATCTCACTGCAGAACAACGCCGAGAGAGAGCGGATGAGTTAATTGATGAGTTCAATATTAGCCATATTCGTGATAGCCTGGGGCAATCTCTTTCTGGTGGTGAACGTCGTCGTGTGGAAATTGCACGCGCCTTAGCGGCAAATCCAAAGTTTATTTTATTAGATGAACCTTTTGCGGGTGTAGATCCAATTTCAGTCACGGATATTAAGAAAATCATCACGGATCTCCGTAATCGTGGCTTAGGTGTGTTAATTACCGACCACAACGTACGCGAAACCCTTGATGTTTGTGAACGTGCCTACATTGTTGGTGAAGGGAAAATTATCGCAACCGGCACACCGGAAGAAGTCATGAATGATGAGCACGTTAAACGTGTCTATTTAGGCGAACAATTTAAACTATAACCTATGAAATTTACTACATTGCTCTCCCCTGATGATATTCGTCAGGGGGTTGCTTTTTCTAGCAAGAAACGATTATTTGAATCTATTGCCACTTTCGTTGTGGAAAAACTTCACTCTGAAAATGGTGAACAAGCTTGTTTTGAATGTTTATTTGAACGAGAAAAATTAGGTAATTCAGGATTAGGCAATGGTGTCGCCATGCCTAAAGCTAAGTTACCTGCTACTGTGTCAGATAAGATCCTGACGGTATTTATGCAATTAGAAACGCCTGTCGAATATGATGCCGCCGATAATAAACCGGTGGATATCATTTTTGCTGTGCTCGTACCCGAAAATCACTGCCAAGAATATATTCCTGTTCTGGCAGAACTCAATGAAAAATTAACTGATAAAAACTTAATTAAACAACTTCGTTCAGCACAAAGTGCGGATGAAATTTGGCAAATTTTTGAATGTGCCGATCATTCAGAGGAATCTGAAGATGACACAAATTTAGATAATATTGCACCTCAAGAGGTATAACCTAACCAACTAACCATAAGGAATCACGCAGATGGAAATTATTATTATCAGCGGTCGCTCCGGTGCGGGGAAATCTGTCGCATTACGAGCTTTGGAAGATATGGGCTATTATTGCGTGGATAATCTCCCACTTGATTTACTTCCTCAGCTCACCAATATTCTCGCCAAAACTCAAACGGCTGTTGCCATCAGCCTCGATATTCGAAATCTTCCTCATTCAAGTGCCGATTTAGACAAAATCCTGACAGATATTCAAGCTACTTATTCCGTCAAAATCATCTTTCTGGACAGCGATCGCAGTACACTTATTCGCCGTTATAGCGATTCACGTCGTCTTCACCCACTTTCGGCTCAAGATCTCCCGCTTGAATCAGCGATTGATTTAGAATATCAGCAGCTTGAACCTTTAATTCAACATGCTAATTTTATTATTGATACCGCACCACTTTCCACTCATGCGTTATCTGAACGTTTAAGAGAAGTTTTACGCGGAAATACAGATAAAGAACTTAAGATCGTGGTTGAATCGTTTGGCTTTAAATATGGTATTCCGCTTGATGCCGATTACGTCTTTGATGTGCGTTTTCTACCTAACCCGCACTGGAGCCCAGAACTGCGCCCAATGACGGGGCTTGATGAACCTGTTGCACAATTTTTACTTGCGCATGATGAAGTGAATAATTTTATCTACCAAACACGCAATTACATTGAAGCATGGTTACCGATGTTAGAGCAAAATAACCGAAGCTATCTCACTATTGCCATCGGCTGTACAGGAGGTAAACATCGTTCTGTTTATATCGCTCAACAAATTGGTGAATATTTTCAAGCTAAAGGTAAGGATGTGAAGATTCAGCACAAATCCTTAGAAAAGAATAAAAAGAATTAATCAAACCATAAAAAAACGCAGCGACTTGCTGCGTTTTTTGTTAAACCACATATTGCTCAAAAATCTCGGGTAAATGTTCAATTAACGTTTCTTTTCCAGCCACGGTTTCATGCTGCCAAACCTGCAATAGCACATTTGGCTTAAATAATCGTGAGGCTTGCTCTGACAACGGTAAATAGCTAATATGCCAAGGCTCTCGGCCAATTTTTTTACCTTCTGGTTGGCTGATAAATGGCAAAGCAAAATCAAAGTGCGGTAGATTTTCAGTGAGAAATTCACTAAGTTCAAAGAAATAGCCCCCCTTTTCATATTCCCAAGGTTCAAGTTGTAAAGATTGACCTTGAGGCAAAAGATCAGGATCAAAAATATCGATTTCTGTTCCCCAATGATGACGACTGCCACCTGGAAGCGCTGACCAACGTAAAATGGCTTGTGCTTTTTGCCAATCATCTAATAACGCTAAATCTAATGGATTTCCCGCATCATCATGAACCTTGCGTTCACCGTTAAATTTACCGTTCCAAATAAGTTGTTGACGTTCAAAATCACGAAAACTACTCGCAGGCTGCAAATTAAAGCCATTTTTGACCGCACTTTGTTGCAATCCTTGAAACGCTTTCATTGCCTCTGCTTGCAAAAAATGATTCGGAGAATGAGGTGTAGGCAAATTGATCAAATGTTCACGAGATTTGCCGGTTAACATTTCTGGCGTTAATTTCATCTTACTTATCCAATAAATTCACTAACATTTGATGATAAATCTGACTGCACTTGGCAAGATCATCAACGTTTACACATTCATTCACTTTATGAATCGTTGTATTAAGCGGCCCAAATTCCACCACCTCAGCGCCCATTAATGCAATAAAACGTCCGTCAGAGGTACCACCGCCAGTTTCTGCTTGTGGTGTAATACCCGTTGTTTGCTCAATTGCCGTCGTTAATGCATCTAACAATTTACCCGGTTTCGTTAAAAATGGTTTACCTGATAAATTCCAATCAATACGGTATTTCAAACCATGTTTTTCGAGCATTTCTGCCACTTTCTGCTTAATGCTTTCATCAGTGACTTCCGTACAATAACGTAAATTGAATTGCACATAAAGCTCACCAGGGATGACATTATTACTCCCTGTGCCTGCATGAATATTCGCAATTTGTAAACTTGTTGGCGGGAAAAATTCGTTGCCATTATCCCATTGATAAGTGGTTAACTCCTGCAAGAAAGGCGCTGCTTTATGAATTGGGTTTTCCGCTAAATGAGGATAAGCTACATGACCTTGAATACCTTGAATGTAGAGG
>CAJPKS010000100.1:0-6524 GCA_905371285.1 Haemophilus sp. HMSC068C11
TGACGTAATATTTAAAAACGACATCAAATCTGACCGCACTTTAGGTTGGCAATCCGATAAACACTCCAATAACGATGACATATTCATTCCTTCTCATAAAAACCTTGGCAAATCTTACCATAAAAGCGAAAAAATTCATTTTCAACCACATGAAAAATCTGTATAATCCCGGCGCAATATTTTTTGACACAACTTTTAACAGCGAGATATTGCCATGCTTAGAATCAAACAAGAAGCTCTGACTTTTGACGACGTTCTACTCGTCCCAGCTCATTCAACTGTTCTTCCGAACACAGCTAACCTCTCAACTCAACTCACCAAAGAAATTCACTTAAATATTCCTATGCTTTCTGCAGCGATGGATACTGTCACAGAAACCAAATTAGCAATCTCTTTAGCACAAGAAGGCGGCATCGGCTTTATTCACAAAAATATGACGATCGAACGCCAAGCGGATCGTGTTCGTAAAGTGAAAAAATTCGAAAGTGGTATCGTTTCTGAACCTGTCACTGTTTCTCCCGATTTAACCCTTGCAGCACTTGCTGAAATGGTGAAGAAAAACGGCTTCGCAGGCTACCCTGTTGTCGATGCTGAAAATAACTTAATTGGTATCATCACTGGCCGCGACACGCGTTTCGTAAAAGATTTAAGCAAAACTGTTTCACAATTAATGACGAAAAAAGAAGACTTAGTCACCGTAAAAGAAGGTGCAAGCCGTGAAACGATTTTAGAATTAATGCACAAAAACCGCGTAGAGAAAGTACTTGTAGTAGATGATGCATTCAAATTAAAAGGCATGATCACCGTTAAAGACTTCCAAAAAGCGGAACAAAAACCAAACGCATGTAAAGATGAATTTGGTCGTTTACGTGTAGGGGCGGCTGTAGGTGCAGGTCCAGGTAACGAAGAACGTATTGATGCATTAGTGAAAGCGGGCGTAGATGTATTGTTAATCGACTCTTCTCACGGTCACTCTGAAGGTGTGTTACAACGTGTTCGTGAAACTCGTGCAAAATATCCAAGCCTACCGATCGTTGCGGGAAACGTAGCAACGGCTGAAGGTGCTATCGCACTTGCAGACGCAGGCGCAAGCGCAGTGAAAGTAGGTATCGGACCAGGTTCTATTTGTACCACTCGTATCGTGACTGGTGTAGGTGTTCCACAAATCACCGCTATCGCAGATGCAGCGGCTGCATTAAAAGATCGTGGTATTCCAGTTATCGCGGACGGCGGTATCCGTTTCTCTGGTGATATTGCAAAAGCTATCGCTGCTGGTGCGAGCTGTGTAATGGTGGGCTCTATGTTTGCCGGTACTGAAGAAGCACCAGGTGAAATCGAACTTTACCAAGGTCGTGCATTTAAATCTTACCGTGGTATGGGTTCATTAGGTGCGATGGCTAAAGGCTCATCTGACCGTTACTTCCAATCTGATAACGCTGCAGACAAACTCGTACCAGAAGGTATCGAAGGTCGTATTCCATACAAAGGTTACTTAAAAGAAATTATCCACCAACAAATGGGTGGCTTACGTTCTTGTATGGGCTTAACTGGCTGCGCAACCATCGAAGAATTACGCACGAAAGCAGAATTCGTTCGCATCAGTGGTGCAGGCATTAAAGAAAGCCATGTTCACGATGTAACCATTACTAAAGAAGCACCAAACTATCGTATGGGCTAATCCGTAAGGTGGGCTTTAGCCCACCTTTTGTTGTTTTAAAGTGCGGTTGATTTTTGCAAAATTTTGAAGAAAATTGACCGTCTACACTATCAATAATAAGAGCATTATAAATGACAAACATCCACAACCATAAAATTCTGATCCTCGACTTCGGTTCACAATATACTCAGCTGATTGCGCGTCGTGTGCGTGAAATCGGTGTGTACTGCGAACTTTGGGCGTGGGATGTAACTGAAGAACAAATCCGTGAATTTAATCCAGACGGTATCATTCTTTCTGGTGGTCCAGAAAGTACCACTGAAGAAAACAGCCCGCGTGCACCTGAATATGTATTTAATGCAGGTGTGCCTGTATTGGGTATTTGTTACGGTATGCAAACCATGGCGATGCAACTTGGTGGTTTAACTGAAACCTCTGATCATCGTGAATTCGGCTATGCTTCTGTTTTAATGGATAATCCAACCGCACTTTTCGCTCATTTAAATGATGGTGATAGCAAATTAGATGTATGGATGAGCCATGGCGATAAAGTAACGCGTTTACCTGAAAACTTCCAAGTTACCGGTACGACTCCAACCTGCCCAATTGCGGCAATGTCTGATGAAAATCGTCGTTTCTACGGCGTACAATTCCACCCTGAAGTAACCCATACTAAAAAAGGCTTAGAATTATTGATGAATTTCGTGGTGAACATTTGTGGTTGCGAAACCAAATGGACAGCAGAAAACATTATCGAAGATGCCGTTGCTCGCATTAAAGAGCAAGTGGGTGATGATGAAGTGATTTTAGGTTTATCTGGTGGTGTGGACTCTTCTGTGGTTGCATTACTTTTACACCGTGCTATCGGCAAAAACTTACACTGCGTATTCGTGGATAACGGTTTACTCCGCTTACACGAAGGCGATCAAGTCATGGAAATGTTCGGTGACAAATTCGGTTTAAATATTACCCGTGTTGATGCTGAAAGCCGTTTCTTAGGCGAACTTGCTGGCGTATCCGATCCTGAGGCGAAACGCAAAATTATCGGTAAAGTGTTCGTGGATGTATTCGATGATGAATCGAAAAAACTCACTAACGTGAAATGGTTGGCACAAGGTACGATTTACCCTGACGTAATCGAATCTGCAGCAAGCAAAACTGGTAAAGCACATGTGATTAAATCACACCACAACGTAGGTGGCTTACCAGACTATATGAAACTTGGTTTAGTTGAACCTTTACGTGAATTATTTAAAGATGAAGTACGTAAAATCGGTTTAGCATTAGGCTTACCGGCTGAAATGATCAACCGCCACCCATTCCCAGGCCCAGGTTTAGGCGTGCGTGTATTAGGCGAAGTGAAAAAAGAATACTGCGATTTATTACGCCGTGCGGATGCAATCTTTATCGAAGAATTACGCAATAGCGGTTGGTATGAAAAAACCAGCCAAGCCTTCAGCGTGTTCTTGCCAGTGAAATCTGTAGGTGTGATGGGTGATGGCCGTAAATACGATTGGGTTATCTCACTACGTGCGGTAGAAACCATCGACTTTATGACCGCACATTGGGCGCATTTGCCTTATGATTTATTAGGTAAAGTATCTAACCGCATCATCAACGAAGTGAACGGCATTTCTCGCGTCGTATATGACATTAGCGGAAAACCACCAGCAACTATCGAGTGGGAATAAAAAATCACTTTTTCAAATACTTTCTAATTATTTCAATACCTCAAATAAAGCCTTGTATATCAAGGCTTTATTTATTTCATCTCATTTCTACTCTTCTCTACCCATTTCTTAATTATGACGGTATTTTAGACGGTGCTGTTTGACAAAAAATTTTTCAAGATCAAGAATACCGTCAGTTTAACGACGGTATTGGAGAATAATATGCTCACCGATAGTAAAATTAAGGCGTTAAAAGCCCCAAAAAAATTGTATAAGGTACAAGATTGAGATTCTGTCAATATTTTGGACACATTTTGGGAGAAAAATTTGAAGACTGGTGCCCTTCAGTTGCTGGACCCCTTCTACGAGATTGTAAAATGAATTTTATAATCTCGTAGAAGGGGGGCTATTAACTAAGCAATTGTTTTTCAAATTCATTCGGACAAAGATAATTTAATTTGCTGTAGCGCCTCCTCGAATTATAAAAACCTTCGATATACTTAAAAATACTGGAAAGGTAATTCATTCTCCTTTTTGTCCTCTCAAAAAATCTATAACGCCCATTGCAATTTTTTTAGATAGAATTGGTGGAACAGCATTTCCTATCTGTTTAAATGCAGCTGTTCGTGAATGTTTAAAATAAAAATCATCTGGAAACCCTTGTATTCTAGCTGCTTCTCTTACTGTAATCGAGCGATTCTGTCTTAAATCTGGATGAATATAGTAATGTCCATCCTTCGCAATATGAGCAACAACTGTATGACTAACAGAGCCATAATCTAAAGCGTTATATCTATCTAATAAAGATGTTGTATGAGAATGCGGTTGTAGTTCTTCAGGTATATCGATATACCTTAAATTCTTACCTTTTTTCTTAGCTTTTAGTACCAATTTATATATTTTCAAATCATTTTCATTATGAGGTCTTGCAGCATGTTGTGTTAAAATATCATCTTTTTTGCGAATATATTTTTCAACAAACTGACTTGAAACATCACAACGATATTTATGAGAACTTCCTCCAGACTTTATACTTGGCAAGTCCTCAAATAATTCTTTTATAGTTGGGGCAGCCTCAACATATTTAACCAAGTAATCAAAAAATGAGTTATCGAACACTAAATCTTTTCGATGTCCGACAAGTATTAAACGTTCTCTTTTTTGTACTACACCATAATTACTTGCATCTACTATTTGATAATCTACCTTATATCCGCACTTATCAAATTCGCAAATTATTTTTGGTAAGAGTAACTCTCCTGATAAATCCTTAAAAGAAAGCAACCCTTTAACATTTTCAAAAACAAAGAACTTTGGTTTATATTTATCAAGAAAATCTAAATAATGTTTATACAGATAAATTCTTTTATCTGTAGATTTTTTCGACTTGTTATTCGCTCTACCGATTGTAGAATATGCCTGACACGGTGGCCCACCAATAATACCATCTAACTCATTATTGCCTAATCTTTGGTCAATAAATTCAAAAATCGAAGGTATGGTATCTTTACTGATTTCCTTATTCAATATATCTTTAGTTAGATCTCTTGGTATAATTGAATACAAATAATCTCTCGAGATTTTACCTTGAATATATTCAAAATATGGAGATAGGTTATTTTCTTTTTTTAAATAGTAATATATGTTTCTTAATTCTAAAGAAGAGCAAGCATCTTTATCCATTTCTATATGACAAATAAAATTATAATAGTCTTTATACCTAAAGCCTTCGGTTAATCCACCTGCTCCCGAAAACACATCTACTATATTTAGCATAACCACACCTCCTCGTATAGTATCTTCTTATTAAAAATTATTCAAAACACTATCACAGTTAAACTCTGGTTGCCCTTGCCTATGATAATAAGAACTAAATCGAGCTACAATATCTCTTTTAAAACTCTCCGTTATTACACCAATCTTTTTGTAATTTGTGTCCTCAATTTTTCCTGTTTCCCTATTGTATTTAAGAGAAATTACAGAACGAAAATCAACAAATCCACCCGAAAATTTGCTAAACTTAGGTAAAAAATGATATCTGATTGAATCTGTATGGGCATTTCTAAACCATCTAGTCAAAGACTCTTTTGCTTTTTTTGCTTTTTTTGATTCTTTTGAAGTCTCTTCCTTATAATTATTTAAATTTTCTGTAAATTGTGGTATTTCATTATATTCTTTTATTTTACACAATATAACTTCATCTATCTTTTTATTTGCAAGATCACATGATGGTGTCAACACAATATAATAATCACAGCTTTTCTTATCCTTCTTCTCATATATATCGCAGTTACATACTTGTTCTATCGGATTCGGAAACATATACATTTCTATTGGCTCTAAATCTATATATTTCTCATCAAACATATATTTATTATTAAACCAACTTGATATATATCTTATAATAACTGTCTCTTTTTTTTCAAAACTCAAGGACGAAACTTCTGCATTATTGTTAGAAAAACACTCTGGGATAATACTCCAAAATAACTCCTTTATATTCTTGCTTATTTCTCCTTTTGAACCAAAAATTTTAAAAACGGAGTCACTATAAGAACTTATAAGTTCTTTGATAATATCGTACAAAGGATCTTCTTTAGGATAAACTTTAACAATATCTTTATTTATTTCATCACTAATTTTTTCAGGAAATCCAGTACGAACTACAATTGGTATAATCTCTTTTTCTATAATTCGATTTAACAAAATATTCCCAGAGATTTCTTCATCATTATTTACAGTATCATCTTCAGCTAATAACTTTAAATCAATTATTATTGCTTGAAAAGAGTATGAATATAAAGCAATCATCGCATCTTCTGGTGTATTAACTGTATGAAAACTCAATTGGTTATAACCGCTCTCTGCATTGATTTCATCTATTGCACTTTTAAGCAATTCGCTTTGCTCATTCTCATCATCAATTAACAAAAATTTAGTTTCAGACATTTTACACCTCAGCTTTCTTAAGGCATATTCTAAAATGCCCACCCACTTCAGAATCAATCGCTTCTAAAGTTCCTTCGTTTCTCTGAATAGCTTCCCCTGCAATAGAAAGTCCTAATCCAGTACCATTTTCTTCCATGACAGAATTTTTTCTTGAGTAACCCGGTAGAAACAACAGATTTTCTTTTATATCTTCAGACAAAATTCCAGGACCATTATCTACTATTTCTATAACAGCCTCACCATTATTA
>CAJPKS010000101.1:0-6517 GCA_905371285.1 Haemophilus sp. HMSC068C11
GTTTAGTTGTGCAGGTTCTTCTTACAAGGATTGCACCTTAACAGTAAAAAGGTAAAGAAATGAAATTATCTCGTATTTTATTATCTGCAGTAGCAGTAGCGACAGTTGCTGCTTGTGGTAACTTAAGCAAAGTTACTGAAGCTGGTACTCCAGAATATAAAGAAGTTGATGGTCAACAAGTACCACAACTCGTATGGCCTAAGATTGATAAAGCTGGTTTCAACCATGATGGTAGTCAATTTGGTTCATGGCCAAACTGGGATAACGTTCGTATGATCGAACGTGGTATGAACAAAGACCAATTATATAACCTAATCGGTCGTCCACACTTCTCTGAAGGTTTATACGGTGTTGAAGAGTGGGATTATGTGTTCAACTATCGTGAAAATGGTGTTCACAAAATTTGTCAATACAAAGTATTATTTGACAAAAACCACAATGCTCAAAGCTTCTTCTGGTATCCAAATGGTTGTAACGGCAACTCAGCATTTACTTTAAGTGGTGACTTCTTATTCGACTTCGATAAAGATACTTTAACTCCACGTGGTAAAGAAGTTGTTGATAACGTTGCAGCACAATTAAAAGAAACTGGCGCTAAAGAAGTTAAAGTTGCAGGTTATACTGACCGTTTAGGTTCTGATGCTTACAACTTAGATCTTTCTCAACGTCGTGCAAACCGTGTTAAAGCTCGTTTAATTGAAGATGGTGTAACATCTGAAATTACAGCTGTTGGTTACGGTAAAGTACCACAAGTTAAAGCTTGTAACGGTTACAAACACGCAAGTAAAGCTGAGAAAGACTGTTTACGTCCAAACCGTCGTGTAGAAATCACTGCTTCTGGTTCTGTATTAAAATTACAAGAAGGTGGTCAAGTTAACGGTGGAACTCAAGGTCCAGCACCTCTTTATCAAAAATAATAGATAGAGAAGATAGAAAGAGCGTAATGAAAATTACGCTCTTTTTTTATCTGATGTTTAAGAAATTATTCAAGTAGAAGTTCTTCAATCAATTTAGTGGTTAAGTTAATATAACTTCCATTAAAACGATGGCTGAAATTTAGTAAATAATAGAGCTGATAAAGGTGTTTTCTTTCTTCAAAACCTTCTTTATCAAGTGGGAAAGTGCGGTCATAAATTTCATAGAATTCAGCTGAGAAAGGTTGGAAAAGCTCACTGAATGCTAAATCGCACTCTCTATCACCCCAGTAGCAAGCAGGATCGTAAGTAAAGGTTTGATTTCCTACAATAGCGGTATTTTCAATCCATAAGTTACCATGTAACAAAGAAGGTTTAGGATTATGTTTTGAAAGTTTGTGTTTTACTTTTTCAATAATTAAATCAATATCACCAAAGCCTAAACCTTTATCTTTGCAGAGTTGTAATTGCCATCCAATACGCTGTTCTGCAAAAAACTTCGCCCAACTTCCATTCCATTTATTTGGCTGATACTCAGGACCAAGCCAAGTATCAAAATCTAATCCATAGTTTTTAGTGCCAGACACTTGATGGAGTTTTGCTAATTCTTCAGCAAAATGTGGCGTTGCATTGGTTTGTTGAGTAATAGGAAGCGCTTCTAATAATAAGAAACTATGGTTTTGAGAACAGCCTATACCATATACTTGCGGAAGTCGGATTGTATTGGTTTTGCCTAGTAGGTTTAATTGGTCAGCTTCTGCACGAAACATTGAACGATAGGACCGTTCATTCACTTTAACAAAGACTGGTTGGATTCCATCCGTAATAAGCCAAGTTTCATTTACTTCGCCACCAGGCACTTTGTTTTTTTCTTTGATGTTATAGTAAGCACCAAATTGATCAGCTAAGACTTGAGAAATTGATTTCCACATAATACGCCTCCTAGACATGGTCGATTCTTCTTCATTCTAACGAAAGCGTTAAAAATTACTGTGATATATCTCAAAAAATAGCAAAAATTTTTGTCATTTTTCACCTGAAACATCAATTCACCAATAAACGCGTGATTTTTTAATGAGTTAGTATTATCATTAGGTGTATTTTAGTTAGAAAAGATAATCAGGGGAAACTATGCAACATCTGAAAGATCTTGTTGAGAAAGCAAAATCGGCGATTGAACAAATCGAAAATAAAAGTTTAACCACATTAGATGAAATTCGTGTGGAATATTTTGGTAAAAAAGGGCATTTTACCCAACTTATGCAGGAATTGCGTAATGTTGCAGCGGAAGAGCGTCCTGCAATGGGCGCTAAAATCAATGAAGCGAAACAAGCGGCATTAGATTTTTTAAATGCTAAAAAAGCAGAATGGGAACAAGCTGAACTCAATGCGAAATTAGAAAAAGAACGTATTGATGTGAGCCTTCCAGGTCGTAAAACAGAAACGGGTGGTTTACACCCAGTGACTATTACCATCAATCGCGTAACAAAATTCTTTTCAGAGTTAGGTTTTTCTGTGGAAACCGGTCCCGAAATCGAAAGTGATTATTACAATTTCGATGCATTAAATATCCCTAAACATCACCCAGCACGTGCTGATCACGATACATTCTGGTTTAATCCTGAATTATTACTTCGTACACAAACCTCAGGTGTGCAAATTCGTACCATGGAAAAAATGCAGCCACCTATTCGTATTATGGCGCCAGGTCGAGTATATCGTAACGACTACGATCAAACGCACACACCAATGTTCCATCAAATTGAATTGCTTTATGTAGATAAAAAAGCAAACTTCACCGAGTTAAAAGGTTTATTACACGATTTCTTACGTGCATTTTTTGAAGAAGATTTACAAGTTCGCTTCCGTCCTTCTTATTTCCCATTCACTGAACCTTCTGCAGAAGTCGATGTAATGGGGAAAAATGGTAAATGGTTAGAAGTATTAGGTTGTGGTATGGTGCATCCTAATGTGTTACGTAACGTAGGTATTGATCCAAATGAATATTCTGGCTTCGCTGTAGGCATGGGGGTTGAGCGTTTAACCATGTTACGCTACAACGTCACAGATTTACGTTCATTCTTTGAAAACGACTTACGTTTTTTAAAACAATTTAAGTAATTAACCGCTAGGTTAAATTGACGATAATGATTAATTTAGAACGTAACACGTTCATCAATAAAGGATACAGAGATAATGAAATTTAGCGAAAATTGGGTGAGAGAATGGGTTAATCCATCAATTTCAACAGAGCAGTTATGTGATCAAATCACGATGCTTGGTTTAGAAGTTGATGGCGTTGAAAAAGTAGCAGGCGACTTTACTGGAGTGGTTGTAGGTGAAGTTGTTGAATGTGCTCAGCACCCAGATGCAGACAAATTACGTGTCACTAAAGTAAATGTTGGTGGCGACCGTTTGTTAGATATCGTTTGTGGTGCACCAAATTGCCGTCAAGGTTTAAAAGTGGCATGTGCAACTGAAGGTGCGGTATTACCTGGTGATTTTAAAATTAAGAAGACTAAATTACGTGGCCAACCCTCAGAAGGGATGCTTTGTTCATTCTCTGAATTAGGCATTGATGTAGATGCAGATGGTATTATTGAGCTACCGTTAGATGCACCAGTGGGTACAAATCTACGTGAATATTTAGATTTAGATGATAAAGCCATTGAAATTAGTTTAACGCCAAACCGTGCAGATTGTTTAAGTATTGCAGGTGTTGCACGTGAAGTTGGTGTGGTGAATAAACAAGTTGTTAATCAACCGCACTTTGATGCCGTACCTGCAACGATTTCAGATAAAGTTCAAATTGAATTAAAAGCGCCAGAAGCATGCCCTCGTTATTTATTGCGCGTGGTGAAAAATGTCAATGTTAAAGCGCAATCACCAATTTGGTTACAAGAAAAATTACGTCGTTGTGGTATTCGTTCTATCGATCCTATTGTGGATATTACCAACTATGTTTTACTTGAATTAGGTCAACCAATGCATGCTTTTGATGCATCAAAAGTATCTCAACCTGTTCAAGTACGTTTAGCCAATAACGGCGAAGAACTTGTTTTATTAGATGGTACAACCGCAAAATTACAACCGAATACTTTAGTGATTGCAGACCAAACTGGTCCATTAGCAATGGCAGGTATCTTTGGTGGTCAAGCTAGCGGTGTTGATGCTGAAACAACAAAAGATGTAATTTTAGAAGCAGCATTCTTTGCACCACTAGCGATTGCGGGACGTGCAAGACAATACGGTTTACACACTGATTCTTCACATCGTTTTGAACGCGGTGTTGATTTTACGCTACAACGTCACGCAATGGAACGTGCAACAGCATTGTTACTTGAGATTTGTGGCGGTGAAGCAGGCGAAATTTGTGAAGTGGTGAGTGAGCAATATTTACCAAAAGTCAATGAAGTCACTTTACGTCGTGAAAAATTAGATAGCTTATTAGGACATCATATCGAAACTGAAACCGTGACCGAGATTTTTGAGCGTTTAGGTTTTGCGGTGAAATATGCTAATGGTGTTTGGACTGTAACTTCAGCAAGCTGGCGTTTTGATATTGAAATCGAAGAAGATCTCATTGAAGAAGTCGCACGTATTTATGGCTATAACAGCATTCCAAATAATGCACCATTAGCACATCTTCGTATGCGTGAGCATAAAGAGTCTGATTTAGATTTAAGCCGAATTAAAACCGCTCTTGTGGATGCAGATTATCAAGAGGCGATTACTTATAGCTTCGTTGATCCAAAAGTACAAACTTTACTTCATCCAGAAATTGAAGTACTTGTATTACCAAATCCAATTTCAGTTGAAATGTCAGCTATGCGCGTTTCATTGTTAAGTGGATTACTCGGTGCAGTACTATACAACCAAAATCGTCAACAAAACCGCGTGCGTTTATTTGAAACGGGATTACGTTTTGTTCCTGATGCCAATGCAGAATTTGGTGTGCGCCAAGAATTTGTTCTTGCAGGTGTGATTACCGGTACAGCAAAATCAGAATGTTGGACAGGTAAAGCAGAAACGGTTGATTTCTTTGATCTTAAAGGTGATTTAGAAAGTATTCTTTCTCTTACCGAAGTGGGGAATCGAGTTAAATTCGTGGCAAAAGCATACAGTGCCTTGCACCCAGGTCAATCTGCTGCAATTGAATTAGATGGAAAAGAAATTGGTTTTATTGGAACTATTCATCCACTTATTGCTCAAAAACTAGGATTAAATGGCAAAGCGGTTGTTTTTGAAATTTTATGGGATGCCATTGCAAATCGTCGTGTGGTTCAAGCCAAAGAGATTTCAAAATTCCCTGCGAACCGTCGTGACTTAGCTTTAGTTGTTTCAGATAATGTCCCTGCAGGCGATATTATTGATGCATGTAAACAAGCCGGCGGAGAAAAATTAACACAAGTCAATTTATTCGACGTATATCAAGGCATTGGCGTTGCTAGCGGACATAAGAGCTTAGCAATTAGTTTAACCATTCAAGATAATGAAAAAACGCTTGAAGATGATGAGATTAATGCGGTAATCTCTGCTGTATTAAACGAAGTTAAACAACGCTTTAATGCGGAGCTTAGAGACTAAACAGGAGACTAACATGGCAACGATTACAAAAATTGATATTACTGAATACTTATTAGATAAGTATCAATTACAAAAAGCGGAAGCTAAAGCATTAGTGGAAGACTTTTTTGAGGAAATTCGTTTATCGTTAGAATCTGGTGGTGAAGTGAAATTATCCGGTTTTGGTAATTTTGAACTTCGTAATAAAGCTTCCCGTCCAGGGCGTAATCCAAAAACAGGTGAAAGTATTCCTGTTTCTGCGCGCCGTGTAGTGGCATTCAAGCCAGGGCAAAAATTACGTGCTCGCGTGGAAAATACCAAGCCAAAACAATAGTAAGAAAAGTGCGGTCGTTTTTGACCGCACTTTTGTCAGGATTGAACATGAATAAGATTAAATGTGCTTTTTTAGTCGTAGGAAGTTTTTTGCTTTTTGCTT
Source organism: Haemophilus sp. HMSC068C11 (assembly GCA_905371285.1). Classification (GTDB taxonomy): domain Bacteria; phylum Pseudomonadota; class Gammaproteobacteria; order Enterobacterales; family Pasteurellaceae; genus Haemophilus_D. The sequence continues at coordinate 5,917 of CAJPKS010000101.1, forward strand.
GTTCAAGTGGTGTTCGTGAAGAATATGCCATGAACTATAAAGGTCAGATTGGAGATCCGATTATAGCGATTGCCATGTTAAGTGAACAACAATACGAATGGGCGGGTACACCTTATGTGTTAGGTGGGCAGTCTCGTGGTGGTATTGATTGTTCTGGTTTTGTGCAAAAGACCTTTATTGATCGTTTTAATATCAACCTTCCTCGAACTACGAAAGATCAAGCGGGTTACGGAAAACTTGTTCGTAAAGAAGATATCCAAACAGGCGATTTAATTTTCTTTAAAACGGGACGCGGACCAAATGGCTATCATGTGGGGATTTATGTGAAAGAAGATAAATTTTTACACGCTTCAACTAAAGGTGGCGTCATTTATTCTTCGATGAATAGCCCTTATTGGAAAAAAGCTTTTTGGCAAGTTAGACGAGTATAGTGGAAATAAAAAAGTGCGGTTAATTTTAACCGCACTTTTCTTTTATGGATTTGCTGTAGGGCGAATACCTAATGTATGGCAAATCGCATAAGTGAGTTCACTACGATTTAATGTGTAGAAGTGGAAGTCATTCACGCCTTCACGAGAAAGGATTTTTACCATATCCATTG
>CAJPKS010000102.1:0-6504 GCA_905371285.1 Haemophilus sp. HMSC068C11
TTTTTCTATTATATTGAGTAGTCCAACTACCATCAAAATCATCCTCTACCCAAGAATGCGGTATTAATTTAGGACTTAAACTAAATTTCTCATAAAAATCATCTGGCGAGCTTTCATCACCTATTCCCCATTCTAATCCACAAAACCATACTTCTGATTTAGGATTTCCACCATCACCTCCCGCGAAAGACACCGCTATTTTTTTAAATTCTTCTGTTACCATTATTCTTATCCTCATTATTTAAGTAGATTTGTCCAAATCCCTATGGTTTCTTCTTGAATTACGCCTTTTTCTTGACCTAATTTTATTGCCAGTTGCTGTAAACTTTTAGCCAACTCAGGATGACCACAATAATTTAAACTACGAATGATTCGAGAAATTTTTTTACTTTCATGTCCAATATTGCGTAGCCAAACTTTACGTTCACTCAATTCAGGTTTTGGGAATATTTTATTATCTTCACGATATAAACAGAAGTAATCCAGAATAAAATCAATAGAATGTAAATATTTATTTTGAATTGCCTCATCTCCAATAAAAAAATAGCCAGATCTTCTTCATTAAAAACCGGTACTGAACGATTCCATTTGGAACTTTCAGTAACGGGTAAAAGCCAAGGAATATATAAATAAGCATCACCAACCATTCTTTTGGGCATTGCCCACATATCTTGCAAAGATAAATTATGTTGGCTTTTTCTTTGTTCTAAATAAAACTCAATTACTGGATGCATACGTTTCTCGTTAATTCATCAGTCATACAGTATAGCGATATAAAACTCGCTATCTATTTAAAAAGTGCGGTTGTTTTTCTATGATTTTTTAATTTTCTCCAATAACTCTGCCACCACCTTCGGCACGCCCTCGCCTGCTTTTTCTTTTATTGCAATCACTTTCTTACGAACAAAGCCTGTATTGGGATTAGGATCGATCAAATAGATAAGTGAACCATATAGAGCGAGATTTACCAATCCATTAGCGGGATAAACTTGTAATGAAGTGCCAATAACAATCACAATATCTGCCTTTTTCACTAACTTTTCTGCTTTAGGAAACATGGGTACATTTTCCCCAAAAAAGACTATATGTGGACGCATTGGATGACCGTGATTATCCTTATCCTCTAATAGTTGATCACCCAAACATGGAACAATGTAATCGGTATTAAAACTGCTGCGAGCTTTGTTCAGTTCACCATGTAAATGGAGTACATTAGTACTTCCTGCTCGCTCATGTAAATCATCCACATTTTGGGTAATTATATGAACTTCATAAAACGCTTCCAATTCAACCAAAGCCAAGTGTGCTGCATTAGGCTCTGCAGCTTGAGCATTACGACGTCGTTCATTATAAAACGCCAATACTTTTGCACGGTTTTTCTTTAAGGCTTCAGGCGTGCAAACTTCTTCTACTTTATGCCCTGCCCATAAGCCATCTTCTGCTCTAAAAGTAGGAATACCACTTTCGGCACTAATTCCAGCTCCCGTTAATACCACGCAAATTGGTTTATTTTTTGCTGTCATTTTTCAGGCTCCTTTTTGTTCTAAAATTTCATCAATCTGTCTATCTCTCGCCATCATGCCAAATATATTCCCCGCTTTATAAAGCGGTTGATAAGCATAGCTTTCAATATGCAAGAATGGCTTATCTGAAAGGCGTTGGAAATATTGTTTTAGCTGTGATTTTGAACGTAATAACACGTCATATTCGGCTTGAATATGGGTACTCATTGCTTCAATACGTATTTTAAATTCATCACTGAGATAAGGGCTGATAATTAAATAGACTGTTTTCTGTTCGGTTGCTGTTTCATCCGCATAAACACATGCCAAATTAAACACTTGCCATTTATAGCGATCTGCAAAAGCACCAATGATTCGACTTTGTTCCTCATTTTCAACTTGCACAAGTGCGGCTGATTTTTTTAAACAATCTTGCAAAATATCACTTGGCGTAAAAGGGCCACAATCTAAGTAAGAGAGAACACAGTTCCAGTTAGCAAATTGTTCCGTACCAAAATGTAAGTGTTTGCCTTCGAATTTATCTGCTCCATTTTTAGTGCGATCATCAATTAAATAATCGCCTTGGTTCAGGTTTTTATGGTGAGATAAAATTAACCGCTTGTATAATGCCGAGCCTTTTTCTTCGCCGAAATAACGTTGAATCCATTTTACTTTATCACTCCAAGCTGATGGATTATGCCAAGGAGCGGTAGAAAGTGCGTAAATATGGTATTTTTTAATCAATTTATGAACGGCAGTAATCGCATTCGGCATGGGGTCCATTAAGCTAAAAATGCCCTCAACTTCATCATATCGCCCTTCATACTCTTGCTTGGTTTTCTCATCTAATTTTGCAATACCAGACGGAAAATCAACCATCACATTATCCATATCAATATAAACAATTTTCTTCATTTTAATGCCCTCTCTGTTGATGGCTTAATGATAAAAGATGAAGCGACAATTCATGTCGTTAAGCATTTTCGTCTAAATAAGTGCGGTCAATTTCTTGGTAATCTTCACCAAAATGGGCAATCCACCACTCTAGCATGGCACTCTCAATCACGGTGGCTGAAATTTCATATTCATCACCGCAATCTTTTACGCGTTGATCCGCTGATAGCGGGGTTTCTGTCAAAAAGCCTCCTGTTTGTTTATCAATACGGAAAGTTAAACGAATCTTTCTACCTGAACTAAAGCCAAAGTTTTGACTTTCGATATGCGCTTTTAGACTAAATTTCGGGCGCTCAAATTGCATCGTACTGACATTAACTGAAATAAATCGATGTAATGCAAGATGTCTAATCGCTCCACTCTCATATTGAACCACTAAATAAGTACTTGGACCTTGCTGCACTAATGCAAGGGGTTTAACTTGAGCATCACGTATATCTCCATCATTCTTACGATAGCTCATGTTAATGTATTTATTATGATAAAGAGCAATACTTACTTTATTGAATACTTCAGGATCAATCTTTGCAGGTAATAATGGCTGGCTAGTTGGAGCTATCCCGGCTTTATTCAACCACTCAGAGGCTTCCTTTTTCTGATTTTTGCCATAAGCCAAATTATATTCAGCCTGTTTAAAAAAACCGTCCATCGATTGCATAATATTGGTTGGCAAAATACCGGTTAAATATTGCTTTGCCAACATCAACACTAACGATTGCTGTTCGTTTAAAATTGGCATATCTAAACCTTTTGCATCAGGCTTCCAGCGATAGCTATAAGGCTTATCATTGGTATTGCAATCAATTTCAAACTGCTCACATAATGTATTCAATGCACGCTGAATACTGCGCAAATCGCGCTCAATACCTAATGCAAGCAATTTTTCTCGTAGTTCTAATGAGCTGATGGAATAGTTTTTCGGAATTAAACGTAATAGTTCGAGGTGGAATTTTAGGGAAGATGATTCGGACATAATTGCCTCATAAATAGAAATATTTTCTTTAATCATATAAAAAATCGGGCAATTTTTAAACTGCCCGATTTGTTGCTATTTTTGACCGCACTTTATGCTTTTACGGTATCAATACGTTCAAATGCTAACACTTTATTTTCTAACTGACGAAGTAATAAAGTGGCAATGCCGGTAATGATGAGATAAATTCCACCTGCGATACCGTAGATAGTGAGTGCATCATATTCGGTACCGTAAAGTTGGCGTGCATATCCCATGATATCCATGATCGTAATAGTAGAAGCTAATGCTGTACCTTTAAATACCAAGATAATTTCATTGGTATAAGAAGGAAGCGCGCGTTTTAATGCATAAGGAATTAGGATTTTTAACGTCTGCAGACGACTTAACCCTAGTGCCGCACAGCTTTCCCATTGGCCTTTAGAGATCGCTTTTACTGCTCCGTGGAATAATTGGGTTGAATAAGCCGCACTATTCAATGCTAAAGCTAACGCTGCACAGAACCATGCGTTGGAAAATAATCCCCATAATGGGCTATCTACCAACCATTTGAATTGGCCAGGGCCTGCATAAATTAAGAAAAACTGCACTAAAAGTGGGGTGCCTGTAAATAAAACAAGGAACAAATTGACCGCACTTTTCACTAATTTATTGCCAATAGAAAGCAAGAAAGTTAGACCTAACGCTAAGAAAAAGGCAATAAACAAAGAGACAACTGTAAGCAACAGGCTAGTCGGAATCCCTTGAGCAATAACAGCTAAATACTCTTGAAACATTATTCGACTCCCCGTTCAAATCGAGTGAAACGTAATTCTAATTTGCGAATACCTGCTTGGCTGATCAACGTAATCACCAAATAAATTAACGCTGCAATACCATACCAAGTGAATGGCTCATGAGTATTCGTATTGATGTATCCAGCCTGACGCATTAAATCATCGACACCAATTAACGACACCAACGCCGTATCTTTTAATAATACTAACCATTGATTGCTTAAACCCGGTAAAGCGTGTCGCCATACTTGTGGCATAATCAAATGGATGAAGGTATAAGGACGGCTTAATCCTAACGCTGCACCTGATTCCCACTGTCCTTTTGGAATAGCTTGGATCGCACCACGTAAGGTTTGTGAAGCATAAGAGGCAAAAATCAAAGACAATGCAAATACACCACAACCAAAGGCACTAAATTCAATATACTCACCCGTCAGCATTTCTACTACTTGGGTTGAACCAAAATAAATCAGTAGAACCACCAAGATTTCCGGTAAACCACGCAATAAAGCAATCACAACAGAAGCAGGTTTTGCAATAAAGACATATTTATTCGCTTCTAAGGCGGTAAAAATAATACTGAGTAATAAACCGACAATTAACGAGCAAATAGCAAGCCCTAAGGTCATTAGGGCTGCATGTCCAATTAATGTAAGATAATCATAAAACATAGATTATTTAGTCATCCATTTATCATAGATTTTTTGGTATTCACCATTTGCTTTCACCGCCTCTAAACCTTTATTTAAGCTTTCTAGCAATTCTTTGCTTGATTTATTCACGGCGATACCTAAACCATTACCGAAATATTTTTTGTTAGTCACTTTCTCACCAACAAATTGAATTTCAGGCTCTTTGGAAATCATATCAGACAATACGGCGGTATCACCGAAGATGATATCAATACGACCATTTTTTAAGTCTAAGATCGCATCTTGTAAGCTTGCATAAGATTTTGCATTATATTGCTTGGTTTCTGCTGCAGTATATTGTTGGAAAGTTGTTCCGTTTTGAACACCAATAGTTTTTGCTGAAGCCAAATCTGCTTTGCCTTTTAAAGCAACATAACTTGCTGTGCTGTCATAATACGCATTAGAAAATGAAACTTGTTTTGCTCGCGCTTCAGTAATATCCATTGCAGAAATTGCTGCATCAAAACGTTTTGCTTTCAAGCTTGGAATTAATGCATCAAAAGATTGGCTTTTGAAATGACAAGTCGCTTGGATTTCTTTACAAATTGCATTCGCTACATCCACATCAAAACCGATGATTTCGCCTTTTTCATTCGTTGTTTCAAATGGCGGGTAGCTCGGTTCCATCGCGAAAGTGATTTCTTGTGCATTCGCAGCAAAAGCTGAGCCCATTAACATTGCGGTTAAAAGTAATTTTTTCATGTTGTGTTTCCTTATTCTGAGTGTGAAAGATATTGTTTAAATTGTTCGGTTTTTGGATTATCAAAGCAATCTGCACTGCCCATTTCAATAATCTTACCTTGTTCCATATAAACGACCTTTGTCGCCACTTTTTGTGCCACATTCACTTCGTGGGTTACAATCACTTGAGTAATGCCTGTTTGTTGAAGTTCTTTAATGATATCAACAACTTGAGCTGTAATCTCTGGATCCAGTGCAGCCGTTGGCTCATCAAACAACAACACTTGCGGTTTCATCATTAACGCTCGAGCAATGGCTACACGTTGTTGTTGACCGCCTGATAAGTGAAGGGGAAAACGATCCGCATACTCTTCTAAACGTAAACGTTTTAAAAGTTCTAATGCATCTTTTTTCGCTTCTTCCTCGCTAATGCCCAACACTTTTTTCGGCGCTTCAATTAGGTTTTCAATCACTGTTAAATGTGGCCAAAGATTATATTGCTGAAATACCATCCCTACATCTTGACGAAGTTGACGGATGGCTTTCGGATTATTATTCGCCTGAGACAAATCAAAATGATTATTCGCAATATGCAATTCGCCAGAGGTCGGCACTTCTAATAAATTTAATGTACGGATTAACGTACTTTTTCCTGCGCCACTTGGTCCAAGTAACACCACGGTATCGCCTTCTTGTGCATCAAGATTGATATCAAACAATGCCTGTGATGAACCATAAAAGAAATTCAAATTTTTAACACTAATCGCCATACTAAGTTTACTGCTATCCTCTCTCGATCTCTAAGAATGAATAAATATTACTTTTTAATGATTAATTATGCAAGTATTTTTATAAAAAAATCCCAAAAAAGTTTTTGGGATCTTTAAATCATTGAATTTTAAACCACACTTATCGCGAATTAGGCC
>CAJPKS010000103.1:0-6489 GCA_905371285.1 Haemophilus sp. HMSC068C11
ATCCTGTACTCCTCCATATTCTATATATTCAAATAAATAAAAAATTGATGTAGCTAAAAAAGAAACTATAGCTACTTTTATTAGTGTAATAATAAATTTCATTATTCTCCTTTAGAAGGCTTATCTCTATTTATGCTTTCTTTATTATAATCAACAGCATTATTAACTGATGAAGATATAAATTTAGTCATTGTATCACTCAAACCAAATTTTTTACCTAACCCCTCAATGCTCATTGATATGCTATTAGATTTACCAGAATCATAAAAAGCATCGTTAGCACCTTTACCATCTTTAGCAATCCCTTTCAATGTATCAAGTCCTAAAGATTGCAATGGGTTTGCCGTATAAAAAGCGGAATCATAAGCTGCATTTACACCAACATTATATACAGAGCCCAAAACATCTGCTGGATTAGATAAACTTTTCGAGCCATCCATATAATAAAACGATTCACCTGCGACCCCTGCACCAGTACTGACACCAAGTGCTGTCTTATATGGTTTAGGCATTGAAGCTATAGCTTTCCCAGTATCAACAACCAACTCAGCTGGTCGATAAGAATAATAAATCCCTTGACTCACTAATTCCCGAGTTCCTTCAATACCTTCTCGTGCCGCTATTTTAGCTGTATTAACTCCTTTCGCAATAGCATCCGCATACGCAAGCTGTCCGTTGATATAGGCATTTGCTGCTTTTGTTAAAGTGGTATTGTAGGCTTTAATTCCCTTATCAACTAAATTAACATATCTTATCTGACCATCAATGTAAGCTTTTGTTGCCGCATCTTTGCCAAGACGTAACACTTGCCCCCCTTTATTAGCTAGAGTAATAGCCTCACCTCCAACTGTTGCGGCGGCTTTCTCCATGAGGGCAACACTTCTTACAACAGCAGTTCCACTACCTAAAGCAAACATAGAGCCTGCCTCCAACCCATCCTTAACTGAATAAGCTATTTTCCCATTCGCTGAATTTTTATAATTCTCAGAAGCATCAAATTCGTTCTTGACAGTATAATACATATCTTCATCACGAGAATGTTTTTCAGAACGCCATCCTAGCCAGTTCTTACTCTCTTCTGGCAAAGTATTCACTGCTTGCGATCTTTGCGCATCCGTACCAGCAAAAGGGAAATGACCATAATCTCGTTTTGGTACAGGATCGTTTATTAAATATTCTGATTCAAAACGATTTTGAGCATTAACCAGTGATGTTGGTGATGCCAATTTATAACCAGATGCGGTATTCCCCGTAACAGTTTCTATATAATAACGATCTACATAGCTTAAAAATGCCTCTCTTTCCTTGCTATTTAAGGAATTTGGATCTTTTCTAAATTTATCCAAGAGAATGTCACTACGCTGATCTGATTCAATTAAATCTCTAAACTCCAATTTTTCTTTGTTTGTTAATTTTTCTCCACGATGATATTTTGTTTTTAAGGCATTTAATCTCGCTCTTGATGCATCACTCAAGAAATTATTCTCCACAGCATTCTTAGCCGTAGTTAGTCCTACACCAATTCCTTGACTACTATTTGCTGCAACTCCACCCACTAAAGCACCGGCTGCTTGACTAACAGAAGCTACAACTTCTTTCTCTTCTCGATTAAGTTGGTTCGGCTTTTTACCATAAAGGTCTTTTGCAATTACATCAGCCATCACCTCACCCGCTAAAGCACCACCAGCTCCCGCCGCTGCATTTTGATTTGCGGAGTAAGCCTCCACCGCGCCCCAAATTGCATGAGCAACCTTATTGGCCATAGGGCTACCCTCAGTGGCTAACTTAATTTGATGGTTTATTTCTGGTGAAAGTGCTGAGGTAACAATACCACCAGCCGGCAAACCACCCAATGCAGCAGAAATCGCATTCATTGCGCCATCAATTTTTCGCTTATATTCTCCCCCAGTTTGCCATTTTTCCGCTTCATTATTAGCTGTTATCAGATTTTGATTCGCGGTATTTAATGCGGTTTCATTTTCTTTGCTTGGGTTAGCTTTATACGCACGGTCAGCAACTTCTTGAGCAGCTTGTGCTTCACGTTGTTTCGCAACAGCTTCTTCACCTAATTTATTTGCAATTGCATTCCCAGCAGCACTCGCTGTTTGAACAAACCCTTTTGTTGCCTCGACTTGTACATTAAGCTCTTTTTGTAAGGCATCTTATCAAAACGATTTTCTAATTTACCACTTTGACTTTCTGCATTATCAGTATTGATATCTGTTTTAATTGCTGCAAGGGTCTCGGTGATGGATTTCCCTGTACGTGCTTGTTGTGCGTTTTCATTGCGGATTTCAATATTTTGAGTATTGATACCGCTTTTAGTCACACTATCTTGATTATCACTTTCGCGACCATAACCCACACCGCCAGAAATACCATTTTTCTCTTGACCAGTCCATCCGCCATTTGCATCTCCCTTAGCAGATATACCTATTGAAGAACCTTTATAAGATGAGTGGTTTTCAATATCACTATGGCTTAATGTACCAGTACTAAATTGATTTAATCCTAAGCTTTCAGCTTGTTGAGTTGAAGTAATGATCGCACCTTTTAAATCTGTGTGATTTTTTACATTCACATCATAGCCTTCATCACCCGCATAGATTCCTGCTTGTTCATTCACACTTGCATGATCAGCATTAATTTTCGATTTATTGAAACTACCACCAGCAGAAAAACCATATATATATAAAGTACACGGTGGAAAAAATCTCATCCATTATATGTATTTTTTACTTTCTACTTTAGCTATTGTTCTTTGTTTTCATTTTCACAATAATACATGACATGTACATTTCCTTTATATTTCATACATATTTCCCTTCCATTAGCCTCTTTGTACATTTGATTAAGATTATGCCAAGCCCCATCTTCTGAAGAATATAAAAGGCAAGATTGAATAAAAATAGTCATAAAGAATATAACTAAAATTTTCATTATTTCCATCCCTATAGCTAACGCAAGGTGCGTGAACCAAAAATTAACGCACGCTACCTTGCTAATGAATTAATTTTCTTTCTCTAAAAAAAAGTGCAGTCAATTTTTGAGAAGTTTTAAAGCTCTTTGAAAATTGACCACACTCTGTTTAAATAATAAATTCAATGCGTTATAAGTTACACTTTCCATTATCCCACTTAGGATCTTGATAGCCACATTCAGCGGGAGAAAGATATATATACCCCTTAGTATTCATACATTCATCAAGATTTTTATATCTTTTGTCATTTATTTGATAGTTTTGCGGATAGTAGTGTAGATTTATATCACCATACTTTCCTCCACAAGAAACAAGATCTTTCCATCGTTGTTTTGAGTTTGTATGTCCTAGTAGTTCTTTTTTTTGATACCCTGCAATTAATGGATATTCTTTCCCCTTATCAACACAATTAACCATTTGTGGAGTATAAAAACATCCGTTTGAATACCAACATCCGTTTAATATAAAACAAAGAATAAATAAGGTGTATTTCATTTTATTTACCTCCTATTTTCATCAAAAGTTCAAACATATCTGATGACATTACATCGGATAAAGCAAATGGTGCGGATACCGGTATTGCAATAACAGTTGTTACACCTGATGCTACACCAGTAAGTTTATTTTTTTCTGCAGTATTTCCTTGTTTATCATACCAGCCCCATGCTTGGCCTCCTAACAGGTCGTGAGTACCAGCAAAGGATTCTACCGCCATATCCGAGATAGAACCGATGCTATACGGAATTCTCTTAAAATGTAGATTCCACTCACCTTGAACAGGTTGAAAACCACCGGTTTCTCCATATAATCCACCCGCTTTTTTATTTTGTTGCGGATCAATAGCATCATCTAATGTATAGTCTTTATTACCTTTAAATGTGATTGAATTATCATCATTATAAGTACAAGTCCCCATGTTACTATTGCAAATAGCATCAACATCAATCCTTACACCACCTAATTTTACTCCATCAAAATAACCGCTATCATAACTATCATTACGAAGAATTTTCCCCGTCTTCGCATCTTTAATACCTTTAAATAATCTTGAATTAGCCAAAGTCTCCTCTCTCATCTTCGTTGCGGCTAATTGCAAAGTTCCTTGAGTGATTGCAACATCCGGTGAGCCGGCGGCAATGCCAACCACTGTTTCAAGCAAACGTTTTTGATACTGCAATTTATAAATTGCTCCATAAAGTGCGGTCTTTTCCTCTTCCGTTTTGGCTTCCTTGATTTGTTTTCTCAATTCAGCCTGTTTTGGAAGCACATAGTCATCAATCATTGAGAAGGCATTTTTACGAAAATCTTGAGTAACTTTCACTTGAATGTTGAGCTCTTTCATCACTTTATCTTTATCAAAATGATTTTCCAACTTGCCGGAATGCTGCTCTGCATTATCCGTAGTTACATCGGTTTTAATGCTATCTAGCGTTTGCTCAACCGTTTCACCGGTTTTCGCCAGTTGTTCCGCTTGGTCTCTAATTTCAATATTCGCAGTATTAATACCACTTTTTGTCACGCTACTTTGACTTTCTTTATCTCGCCCAATACCAAATCCTGTTGAGGTTTCTAAAGAATCCCAACCTGTAGCAAGTTGTTTTGCGTTGTCTTTACCCTGCGCATTTTTGGCTTCTGTGGTCAATTCTCCTCGGTCGTTTCTATAAATCGGATTGCCATCATCATCCACCGCCTGTTTACTACTTTGCGCTTGACCCTCTTTCCCAAACGGTGTGTCAAAATTCGCTGCCACACTGCCGCTCACACCAAAGCTTGAACCGCTATAGTTTGAATGGTTTACAATATCTGAATGTGTAATCGTGCCCGTGCTAAATCGGTTTTTACCCTCATCCTCCGCCTTTTGTGTCGAGGTGATAAGACCGCCTTTTAAATCCGTATGGTTGACGTTGATGTCATACCCCTCATCCCCTGCATAGATGCCGGCTTGTTCATTCACACTCGCGTGGTCGGCATGGATGTTTGACTTGTTGAAACTACCTCCAACGGATGCGCCATAACCCACCGTCACACTGCCACTTCCGTTCATTTGTTTGCCTTTGTACGTGGCGGTGTCTTGCAAGCTTTCGATGTTGAGGTTTTGGGCATTGACTTCTACACGTTTGCCTTTCACTTGGCTACCGATGAGATTCGCATCACCACCGGCTTGAATCACGGTTTTACTTTGACTATCACCTACATGACTTGCTACATATGTGGTTTCATCACCATTACCATAACCTTTTCCGTAATTACCGCCTAAAGTAGCCCCAACAGCCGTACCATTGCTCACTTTCATCGCCACCCCCGCATTAAAGCCGCTCGATTTATTGGTGCTGCGCTCTTTGTGCGTTTGTTCGGCTGCCGTGATGTTGATGTCATTGTCCGCCTCCAAGAAGGTCCCTTGTTTGCCGGACACATCCGAACCTTGAATCGTGATGTTGGATGCTTTGCCTGCCCCGGTGGCAACAATATTCACCTTGCCTCCGGCATTCACTTGAGATTTGGCCGCGGTTTTGCCTTCGGTATGCGTGCTTGATTCGCTCTTTTGTTGGCCGTAAGTGATTTGCACCCCTACTACGGAATCCACATCGCTATTACTCATTGCTTTTTGAATAGAGTCGCCAGCTTTCATTACGCTATCAGCTGCCCGATAAGCATCAAAACCAGCATTAGCTGCTGCCATAGCATTCACACGACCATGCTTACTTTCACCTACTTGTCTAGTTGATTGCACTGCACCTTGTACTGCTTGAATAGCAGAAATAACAGGGGAGGTAATAGCAATAGTTAAACCTTTTTGCTCAAATTTTTGTTTGGTATTGGTTTCATATTTGTCATCTGCCGCTTTAATATCAGCTTTTTTCGCCAGAATATTCACATCGCCTTTAATGGCACTCACTGCACTCGCTGTTTGAGTATAAGTGTCTTTAGCAATCATCGTCGTATTGCCGTTTAAGCTGCCCACTTGGCTACTTTGTGCATAACGCTTCGTTTCGTCACTTTCTGCGGTTTGCTTTTGAGAACCAAAGGTAATACCAATACCACCACTAAGCGCTCCAGATCTTTTTTTGCTGTAATAATCATCGGAGTAAACTCGGTTCTCTGCCTCGTGTATATCAATATTATTTGCTTTAATAACCAATCCATTTTCAGCTACAGCATTTGAACCCTGAATATCGACATTACCATTATTCGAATGAATATAAATTTTATCTGCATCTAAGGTTGAGCCCTCTGCAATATCATAATTATGATTATGACGACGAGTTTCGCCTTTTGATTGGAATACACCATGCTTAGTCCATTTTGTTGCCTCTGATAAACGTTCTTGCTGACGACTTTCATGAATATTAATATCACCTTCTGAAAGCACGCTCATTGTGCCATTACTGACCGCAGAAGCCCCGCGCATTTCAATAGCATTTTTACCAACAAAACGAGCATCGCCTTCAATATTAAATTCTGACCCAATCTCATTATTCTGGTTGAGTTTATAATAGTTATTACTGTCT
>CAJPKS010000104.1:0-6486 GCA_905371285.1 Haemophilus sp. HMSC068C11
ATAACAATGTGATGAAAAATACAGGCATTATACTTGAAACTATAGGGCGGATAAAGGCGAAAAAGTGCAGTCAGAAAAATCCTTAAATTTTTTATTTCTCTTAAATTTCATTCATTTTCATGATGAGTTATTTTCATCATAATAGGTTTGCTTGCCAAGCCTCAAATGTGTAAACTGCTGGCGCTTTTATACAGACCTTTATCCTAGGGATTTTAAAATGAAAAAAAATGTGATTACTTCAGCGATTTTATTAGCGATTCCAGCATTAGCTGCGGCTGAAGACGTGGCAAAATTAGATGTGATTAACGTCTATTCAGCATCAGCCACCCCAACTAGCCTTCATCAAACCGCCTCATCTGTTACTGTTTTAACTGAAAAAGATTTTGCACAACGTGGTGCGACTTATGTCAGCGACGTATTGAAAACCGTACCAAGTTTAGCTGTTAGCACTTCAGGCGGGCGTGGCACATTAACTAATGTATTCTTACGTGGTGCAGATGCAAACCACACTGCAGTGATTATTGATGGCGTGAAAGTGAACCCTGTTTCTGGTTATGGCTTTGATTTCGGTGGCTTAGCATTAAGCAACATTGACCGCATCGAAGTATTACGCGGTGAGCAATCTGCTCTTTGGGGAAGTGACGCCATGGGTGGTGTAATTTATATCACCACGAAAAAAGGCTTAGAAAAAGGCAAAACCTTCAACGTCGATTACGATTTTGGCACAGGCTCTAACCGCACAGTGGATGGTTCATTAACTCTTTCAGGCTCTAACAATAACTTCTATTATGCTTTACACGGTGACAGCCACCACACTAAAGGCATTTCAGCACTCAGCAAAAACCGCTTTAACTATACTGCGCAAGATGGCACAGTGGTAAGTACTGGTGGTTCAAGCGAACGCGATAAATTCCATCGTGATAACGCCTCTCTTCGTTTCGGCTATGACGATAACCAAAAAGGTTTTGATTTCTTAACCTCTCACAGCAGCCAAACCGCTAACTTTGATAACAGCGCAACGGATGAAAAAGGCCACTACACTCGCACACGTGATACCTTATTCAAATTAAGCGGCTTCTTAGGTAATGACGATCAATTGCTTAAACACAAAGTAGGCGTAAGCCATCTCAAAACTGACAGCGATACGGTTGGCTACACATCAGCTTACGATGCGAAAAAACTCAACGCAAACTATCAATTAGATGTCAATTTCGATCGTGAAGGCACTCTCACGCAAGGTTTAAGCTTCTTAACTGACTATCAAAAAACAGATTTCAACTCATCTTATTTCAACAATGCTGGCAATAAAAAACTTGTTGAGAAAAGCTTAGCGGCAGAATATCGCTTATTGCACGATGCAGATCATAGTTTAAATATTAGTGGTCGTTACACTGATAGCTCTGAATACGAAAATTCATGGACTGGCCGTATCGCAGGCGCTTACCGTTTACACAATAACGTGAAAGCACATGCAAGTTTCGGTTCAGCAATTCAAAACCCAACAATCACGGAATATTACGGCTACAATGCGCGCTATATCGGCAACCCGAACTTACAACCAGAGAAAAGTTTAGGCGGTGATGTTGGTTTCTTATTTGAAACCAATGATGGTCGTCACAGCTTTGATGTGACTTATTTCGCTCGCAACGTGAAAAACGCGATTAGCAGCGAAGTAATCAACTTTACCACTTATGCAAGCCGTGCCGTAAACCTTGAAGGTAAGAGCAAAGTGAAAGGTGTTGAAGTGGCTTACAACGGTAAAGTTACTGATGCATTAACTGCTTATGCGAACTACACCTACACGCAAACTCGAGATAGTAAAGGTGCTGAATTAGCTCGTCGTCCAAAACATTTAGCGAACGCGGGCTTAGCATACCAAATCACTGAAAAATTAGGTGCGGATGTAAATGTAGCTTACACAGGCAAACGCATGGATACCTACTATTCACCAACCTACAGCACACATAAAGTGAAATTGCCATCTTACACCTTGGCAAACTTAGGCGTGAACTATAAAGTAGCGGATAGCTTGACGATTTATGCAAATCTTAACAACGTATTCAATAAAAAATACGAAAACGTACTAGGCTACGGCCAAGAAGGACGTAATGTTTACGTTGGGTTGAAAGGATCGTTCTAATTATTACTCACTAACAAGGGCGTGCTTAGCACGCCTTTTTACATTCTTGATGGCGTAGCGTATCATTATCTATATGCAAAAAACTCGCTTAATTTTAACCGCACTTTTCCTTCCGTTTACCGCTCAGGCTTCGGAACAATTTGTCTCACTTACGCTTTGCAGTGACCGACTGCTAATCGAACTGGCTGAGCCTTCGCAAATTGCTGCTCAATCGCCTTATTCGAAAAAACCGTTGATGATGTTAGACAAAATCAATACCGATAAACCTGTGCTAGAACCGCAATTAACGGAATTATTGCCCTATTTGGATAAAACGATTCTGATTAACGAAACCTTTTATCCACAATTAGTCGCAGAGCTGAAAAAACTCAATGTGAAGATTATTCCCATTAACGACAGCCCACAAACGCCAGATGAATTATTTACGTTGATTCTAGACTTAGGCAAACAACTGGGTAATGAGCAAAAAGCGGCTGATTTAGTAACAAAACTCAAATCGCAAAACTTTCACTTAAATCGACCGCTTACTGATACACTGATTTTGTCAGAAACTGGTGTGGTAGAAAGTTATTATCCGCAATATCCCGTGCTGTTAAGTTTACTCGGATTAACACCGTTAAAAACACCACTTACCGCACAAAATTTCTCGTTAGAAAAAGTGATTTTAAGCCAACCGAATGTGCTCATTTCTCTGACTGACAAACAAGGTTACAATGCACAAGCCGAATTACTGCACCACCCTATGTTACAAGATTTTTTCAAAAACCAACCGCTTGTAAGCATTCCGATGAAATATACCTATTGCTTCGATCACGGTGTGTGGCAAGGGGCGGAGAAGATTTATCAACAGTTAAAATAACCTATGACCAAAACACTAAAATTAAATACCGCACTTTTCTTAGTATTGCTGTTGATTAGCGGCTTTGCAGTTTATCATCAGCTCGGCGACTTTGCTCATCTCAAAAATGTGGATGGTGTGCTCACCGATATGCGTTCGATGGTGCTGTGGGATATTCGTTTTCCACGCATTGGTTTAGCTTTATTGACAGGTGCCAGCCTAGCGATAGCGGGCAATGCGATGCAAGGCATTTTCCAAAACCCATTAGCGAGTCCAGGCTTACTTGGCAGTAGTTCTGGCGCAACAGCGGCTAGTGTATTTATCCTTTATTATTTTGCCGTGCCATTTTCACTGCTCTTAGCCGGAGGAGTAATTGGCGCGCTTTTAAGCTTTTTCATCGTGTATTTAATCGCTAAAAACTACGGCACCACGATGATGATTCTAAGCGGTTTAGCGGTCAATATGTTGCTTGGGTCAGCAATCGCATTATTGCTCTCCAACGCGGAAAGCCCATGGGCATTAGCTGAACTTTATCGTTGGTTACAAGGCTCGTTGATGTGGGCAAAATTAGATACTTTGCTTATTTCACTCCCCATTGTTCTGGCGGGGATTTTCTGTTTATACCACACTCGCCGATACCTAGATTTACTCACCTTTGGTGAAGAAACAGCGAGCACAATGGGGGTGGATCCCAAACGTAGCTTTTTCATCAGCACCTTTGGTGTGGCCTTATTAGTCGGTGCAACCATTCCACAGACAGGTACTATTGGCTTTATTGGCTTAATCGCACCACACTTCGCCCGTATCTTACTGAAAGCTCGCCCATCACAGCTTTACCTTACTAGCGCGTTAATCGGGGCGTTATTACTGTTACTGGCCGATTTAGCGATTTTATATATCCCGCTGTTCTCACATATTTACATCGGCACATTGACCGCACTTATCGGTGCGCCTTGCTTGATTTGGATGTTATTAACGCAACAGAGAAAAATTTATGATTAGAATTGAAAAACTCACCCAATCCTATTGCTTAAATGACATCAACTGTACGCTTCCATCAGGTAAATTGATTGGCATTATGGGCGCCAATGGTGCGGGGAAATCTACATTATTAAAAACCATTGCAGGCATCTTGCCACTCAAACAAGGAGAAATCTGGTTTGATGCTCAGCCATTAAGTAAGATGAACGCGACCGAAAAAAGCCAACACATTGCTTATCTTGCACAAAATACGCAAATTCATTGGGATTTATCCGTTTATGATGTGATTGCGTTAGGCTTGGCAGCTCCGTTACCAAAAGAAAAAGAGCAGTCAAAAATTCAAGCGTTTTCAGAAAAATTTGCGGTAACTCATTTACTCGATAAGCCATTTCAACAACTTTCAGGTGGCGAGAAAGCACGTGTACAACTCGCTCGTTGCTGCATTAAGGAATCCCCTGTTTTATTGGTGGATGAACCGATTGCACCACTCGACCCTTATTATCAAATTGATATGATGGAACAGCTTCAATCACTCACACCACAACATACGTGTGTTGTTGCCATTCATCACCTTTCATTGGCTTATCAATTTTGTGATGAAATTGTTCTATTAGATAAAGGAAAATTGTTAGCTGTAGGTGAAACGCAAGCCGTGTTAAATGCGGAGAATTTGGCAAAAACCTTTCATATTCGGGCTGAAATTGATCCAATGAAAAAGACTATCTCAAAAATTGAAAAGCAATAAAAATAAAAGCACTTAGCGATTCACTAAGTGCTTTTTTATAGAAATAAATTATGGCTGGATTTCTGAATCTACGAAGAAATAAGCAATTTCTCGTTTTGCGCTTTCAACGCTATCAGAACCATGGACAGAGTTTTCACGCTGACTTAACGCGAAGTCTTTACGGATAGTGCCTTCTGCCGCCTCAGCCGGATTCGTTGCGCCAATCAAAGTGCGGTAATCTTTCACGGCATTTTCTTTTTCCAACACAGAAACCACCATCGGACCAGAGAGCATATACTCCACCAACGGTTCAAAAAATGATTTACCTTGGTGTTCCGCATAGAAACCTTCCGCTTGTTCTTTGGTTAATTGCACCATTTTAAGCGCAACAACACGAAATCCCTGTGATTCAAAACGCCCTAAAATAGCACCAATTAAATGACGCTTTACTGCATCAGGTTTAATAATTGAAAAAGTACGTTCTATCATAAAATCCTACTTAACTTGCTTTCGTTACTAATAAATTTGCTAAAGTTTTCACACCAATTCCAGTTGCACCCACAGCCCATAAATCACTACCAGATTTACGATAAGTGGCAGAGCAATCAATATGCAACCAACCTTGTTGATAGTTTTTCACAAAATACGATAGAAATGCCGTTGCAGTACTTGCCCCCGCGACAACCGGCGCTGTACCTGTATTTGCAATATCCGCAAAAGAAGAAGTGATTTGGCTACGATGGAATTCTTCAAAAGGCAAACGCCAGAACGGTTCATTTTCTTCTTTCGCAGCTTGGAATAAGCTATTTACCAACGCATCATCCATAGAAAGCACACTGTGGTAATCATTACCGACTGCCACTTTCGCTGCACCGGTTAAGGTTGCACAATCAACAATAAATTGTGGATGTTGGCTATCAGCTTCAATTAAGCCATCCGCCAATACTAAACGGCCTTCCGCATCAGTATTTAAAATCTCAGCGGTTACACCATTTTTATACGTGATGATATCACCCAATTTAAACGCATTACCGCTCACCAAGTTTTCCGCACAGCATAGATAGAGTTTTACTCGTTGATTTAAACTGTGCGCAATCGCAAATCCTAATGCGCCCGTTAATAACGCTGCGCCGCCCATATCAGTACGCATGGTGCTCATACCATCACTTGGTTTGATGCTATAACCACCACTATCAAAAGTAATACCTTTACCAACCAAGCACGCTAATACCGGCGCATTTGGATCATTAGTCGGATTAAAATCTAATTGCAACATAGCGGGCGGATTAATAGAACCACGACCCACAGTAAAGATCCCGTGGTAACCTTGCTCTTTTAACGCTTCACCAGAAATGATTTGAAAACTGACCGCACTTTTATCGGCATAATTTTCGGCTTGTTTAGAAATAAACTCAGCCGCGCGTTCTGCTAATTTAACTGGCGTGAGTGTTTCTGCAGGTTCATTAATAATTCCACGCACAAAATCACCACATTCAATACGGGCCAATAATTCATCTTGTGGCTCATCATCTAAATGAGGAAATTCAATCGAATAATCTTGCTTCGCCGAGTAAAAACCTTGATAAAATGCCCAGCAATTTTCTAATTCCCATGCCTCCCCCACAAGTTCAACATCTTTAATACCTTGCCCACGTAACTTACGTGCGGCTTTTTGGACTAAAACAAGGTTCGATTTTTCATCATCTTTAAGATGAATAACGGCTTGATCTTGATTAAAACTTAAAATGGCATTTTTGCCCCAACTCTCCGAAGCGGGAGCCGTTGATAATGTAATTTGCATGT
>CAJPKS010000105.1:0-6390 GCA_905371285.1 Haemophilus sp. HMSC068C11
GGGTTTTTGTTTTTAGATTTGATTTTAATAAAGTAAAAGTGCGGTCAAAATCAGAATAGTTTTAGTAAAGATGTTTAAATCTTTTAATGAGAAAATAGAGGTGGAATGGTACAATCACCAAAATTTTTTATAGGATAAATAACACAAATGGCTCGTAAAAAGAAAACTCGTAAAATTAGCGATATTATGCCAATTCGTAAATCAGATAAGAAGCCTGAAGCACCGAAGCTATCAGGTAAAAAATTAACACGTTATGAATTAGACGCTAAAGCAAGAGAAGATAAGAAAAAACGTAAACATAAAGGTTTAGCATCTGGTTCTCGTCATAGTAATGCTGAGCAAAATAAACATAATCAAGTCGTTGAACAAAAAGATCCGCGTATTGGTAGCCGTAAAAAGGTTCCACTGATTGTTGAATTTGTGAATAAGCCTGAGAAAGGGATGACAATTCCAGCAGTAAAAGAACCGAAAAAACTTGCGCCTGAAGTTGAGTTAGAGCGTTTAGAAAATAATGAAATTCTAAATGAATTATTGGATGCCTTAGATGAAGGCAAAACGATTAGTAAAGCTGATCAACAATTTGTGGATGAATGCTTAGATCGTATTGCTCAATTAATGGAAGAATTAGGTATTCAAGATGAAGATGAGACAGAGGATGATCTCTATCGAACCTTCGAGAAAATTGATATCAACCAATTCAGATAATTGTCATGTGGTCGATTATTTTAAGTATTATTGCTTTGGGAATTATTGCTGGCGTATCATTTTATGCTTTCAAATTACTTAGGAAGTTATACCATCAAAACACTCTCATTAAACAGGCTAAAATAGCGCGTACAAAACGCCTAAAAGAGAGTATGGTAATTATCGCTAAAGCGATGCAAAATGGAGATTGTAACCATTCAGAAGGGGTAATTCGTTTATCAATGCTTTTACTCCCTTTTGGACAATCTTTGCAGCCATATCAAGCGATGTATGCACTTTATAATATTGTAAAAGAAATGCCTACGCATGAAGCTCGGAAAGCATTGTTAAAAAAAGAAAGAATGAAACTCGATCTTGAGCGAGAAAGTGCAGAAGCAAAATTTGAAGAAGAAATTATGTTGGAGTTACGTCAGTTTTTAAATGACGTAGAGAAATTTGGGGAAGTTTAATGTCTGAAATTATTTGGGATCTTGCGTTAATTCAAAAATATAACCAATCAGGACCTCGTTATACATCTTATCCAACTGCATTAGAATTTAATGAAAGTTACACAAACGAAGATTTTATTGCAGCGGCTAATCGTTATCCGGAAAGACCACTTTCCCTTTACGTACACATTCCGTTTTGTCACAAACTTTGCTACTTCTGTGGCTGTAATAAGGTGATTACTCGTCATCAACATAAGGCGGATATTTATCTTGATTACCTTGAAAAAGAAATCAAAGCGCGTTCAGAATTATTCAAAAATCGTGTTGCGACTCAAGTGCATTGGGGCGGCGGTACACCGACTTATTTGACAGAAGAGCAATCTGATCGTTTGATGAAGATGCTTAAAGATCATTTTACGATTGCGGCTGATGCAGAAGTTAGTATTGAGATGGACCCACGCGAAATAGAGCTCGATATGCTTGATCATTTACGCAATATTGGTTTTAACCGAATTAGCATGGGTGTACAAGATTTCAATAAAGCGGTTCAAAAAGCGGTAAACCGTGAACAAGATGAAGAGTTTGTGAATGCATTACTTGTTCGTGCTCGTGAGTTAGGTTTCCAATCGACCAACCTTGATTTAATTTATGGATTGCCACTTCAAAATGTGGAAAGTTTTATGTTTACATTACATAAAGTGATTGAATTAAATCCAGATCGTTTGAGTATCTTTAACTATGCCCATTTGCCAAGTCGATTTGCAGGACAAGCAAAAATTAAAGAAGAGCAATTACCGCCACCGGAAACTAAATTGGAGATCTTACAAAAAACGATCGAAACCTTAGGTAATGCAGGCTATAAGTTTATCGGTATGGATCATTTTGCTAAACCTGATGACGAATTAGCGGTTGCTCAAGAGAAAGGTGTATTACACCGAAATTTCCAAGGCTATACCACACAAGAAGAATGTGATTTGCTTGGTTTAGGTGTGTCAGCGATTAGTTTATTGGGTGATACATACGCTCAAAACCAAAAAGAGTTAAAACATTATTATCATGATGTAGAAAATTCAGGTATTGCACTGCATAAAGGTTTAGCGATGACAAAAGAAGATTGCTTACGCCGTGATGTGATTAAGCAATTGATTTGTAACTTTAAGCTTGATTTTGCACCAATTGAAAAACAATATAATATTGATTTCAAAAAGCACTTTGCTGAAGATTTACAATTATTACAGCCATTACTTGAAGATGGGTTAATTTCTGAAACGGAAACAGGCTTACAAGTTTCGCCTAAAGGTCGCTTATTAATCCGTAATATTTGTTTATGCTTTGATACCTATTCAAGAGCTGCGGCAAAACGACAACAATTCTCTCGAATTATTTAGTTATACAAAAAACGGTCAAGATACAATCCTCGACCGTTTTTTCTTTTTATCTATTTTTATTCTGCGATACTTTCTAGAGCCCATAACTCGCTGAGATTTTCTCTGCGACGAATTAAGTGAGCTTTGTTTCCATCCACTAACACTTCAGCCGTGCGTGGGCGAGAATTGTAGTTTGAGGACATGCTTGCACCATAAGCTCCAGCAGAACGTTGAGCAATATAATCCCCTTCAGCAATAGCGAGCTCACGCTGTTTACCTAGGAAGTCAGAGGTTTCGCATACCGGGCCAACAACATCATAAATGGCTTTTTCACGCCCTAAAGTGCGGTCAATTTCAATGATGTTCATATAGGCTTCATAGAGTGCCGGGCGAATCATATCGTTCATGCCAGTATCGGTAATCGCGAAGTTTCGGCTTTCATTACTTTTTAAGTATTGAACTTTAGCCACTAAAATCCCCGCATTCGCCGCGATCGCTCGACCTGGTTCTAGAATAATTTCGAGATCTTCATAATCTTTTAATTTATTCAGTAGCGCCGTCGCATAATCACTTGGATGAGGTGGCGTTTCATCAGTATAAGTTACGCCTAAACCACCACCGAGATCTAAGTGTTTTAATGTGATGCCATCTTCTTTTAATTGTTCCATTAAACGAATGAGGCGATCCGTTGCATCTAAGAAAGGTTGTAATTCAGTAAGCTGAGAGCCAATATGGCAATCCATACCCGTAATTTTTACATGAGGTAAGGTTGCAGCTAATTTATAGACTTCACGTGCTTCATCTACGCTCACACCAAATTTGTTTTCCTTTAATCCCGTAGAAATGTAAGGGTGGGTATGGGCATCAACATCGGGGTTCACGCGTAAAGAAATAGGGGCTACTTTGCCAATTTCACCCGCAATTTGGTTGATATGGTGTAATTCCGCAACAGATTCCACATTAAAACAACGAATTCCTACTTCTAATGCTCGCATAATTTCGGCACGAGATTTTGCCACGCCAGAAAAGACAACTTTTGATGCTTCTCCACCTGCTGCTAATACGCGTTCTAATTCGCCTTGCGAAACGATATCAAAACCAGAACCTAATTTTGCCATGACATTCAATATTCCAATATTAGAATTGGCTTTAACGGCATAACAAATTAAGTGTGGATGCTTTCCTAAAGCAGAATCAAAGGCATGCCAATGGCGTTCAAGTGTGGCACGAGAATAAATATAAAGCGGTGTGCCGAATTCTTCAGCGAGTTGTTTGACGGGCAAATCTTCAACATAAAGTTGCTCGTTTTTATATTGGAAAAAATCCATGACGAATCCTTTAAGTGCGGTCAGTTTTTATTGTGTTTTTTGTGTGTTTTGCGGCTGTTCTTTTTCAGGGAAATATAATGGCCCTTTTACACCGCAACCTGTAGCCAAAGTACAGAATGCACCTAATAACAAAATAGAAAGTAATTTTTTCATTTTTCAATCTCTCTAATAAGTAAAATCTGCCTTTGCCAACGAGGCGAAAGGCTTTATAATTCACGGCATTCTATCAGATTTAATCGGAAAATTTTATGAATGTTACAGAATTTCACCAAAATATTGAACAGGTTTGGCAAAAAATTGAAGAAGAGTTAGAGAATCAAGATTGCGATGTGGATTGCGAAATACAAGGTTCGGTATTCACGATCACATTTGATGACCGCTCACAAATCGTCATTAATAAGCAAGAACCGCTTCTTGAGCTTTGGCTTGCGAGCCGCTTGGGTGGATTTCATTTTGCCTATAAAAACAATGATTGGGTAGCAAATGATGGCAAACGTTTTTGGGATTGTTTAACCGAGGCGGTTGCCGCTCACGGAGAAACGGTAACATTCTAATGGCCGAACTCGCGGAACATGCCCCGCAAAAAACAGACTTAAAAACGACCGCACTTCATACGTTGCGCTCTGTTTTTGGTTACCAATCTTTCCGCAAAGGGCAGGAAGAAGTGATTCACGCTGCGTTAAGCGGTCAGGATGCCTTAGTGGTGATGGCCACAGGAAATGGCAAATCCCTGTGTTATCAAATTCCAGCACTTTGTTTTCCAGGTCTCACATTAGTGATTTCGCCTTTGATTTCTTTAATGAAAGATCAGGTAGATCAACTCCAAGCAAACGGCATTGAAGCCGATTTTCTAAACTCTAGTCAGACGTCAGAACAACAACAGCAAGTTGAAAATAAGCTGATTTCAGGTCAATTAAAATTATTATATGTTTCGCCTGAAAAAGTGATGACAAACAGCTTTTTTCAGCTGATTTCTTATGCTCAAATTTCCTTTATTGCTATTGATGAAGCGCACTGCATTTCACAATGGGGGCATGATTTTCGCCCTGAATATACCCAACTTGGCGGCTTAAAATCGGCTTTTCCAAATGCGCCAATTATGGCATTAACGGCGACGGCTGATTACGCGACGAGACAGGATATTCTCACTCATCTTAAATTAGATAATCCTCATAAATACATTGGCAGTTTTGATCGCCCAAATATTCGTTATACATTGGAAGAAAAATTTAAGCCGATGGAGCAACTTACGCGTTTTGTCTTGGCTCAAAAAGGCAAAAGCGGCATTGTATATTGTAATAGTCGTTCGAAGGTGGAACGTATAGCCGAAACTTTGCGAAATAAAGGCGTGTCGGCTGCAGCGTATCATGCGGGAATGGAAACCGCGCTGCGAGAACGCGTCCAGCAAGATTTTCAACGAGATAATGTTCAAGTTGTAGTTGCGACGATTGCGTTTGGCATGGGGATTAATAAATCTAATGTGCGTTTTGTCGCCCATTTTGATTTGCCGAGAAGCATTGAATCATATTATCAAGAAACCGGTCGTGCGGGGCGAGATGATTTACCTGCGGAAGCGGTACTTTTCTACGAACCAGCTGATTATGCTTGGTTGCAGAAAATTTTGCTTGAGAAACCAGAGACGCCACAACGTCAAATTGAGCAACATAAATTGGAAGCCATTGGTGAATTTGCCGAAAGTCAAACTTGTCGCCGCTTGGTATTACTCAATTATTTTGGTGAATATCGTCAAACGCCTTGTCAAAACTGCGATATTTGTCTTGACCCGCCAAAGAAATATGATGGCTTAATTGATGCGCAAAAAGTGATGTCGACGATTTATCGTGTGGGACAGTGTTTTGGCGTGCAATATGTGATTGCCGTATTGCGAGGAATGCATAACCAAAAAATTGTAGAGCGCCAACATGATAAATTAAGTGTTTATGGCATTGGTAAAGATAAAAGCAAAGAACATTGGCAATCGGTCATTCGCCAACTTATCCACCTTGGTTTTATTCAACAAGTAATCGGTGAGTTTAATAGTGCAACGCTTCAGCTCACAGAAAGTGCACGCCCTGTTTTAAAAGGCGAAGTGCCGCTTGAATTAGCGATGCCACGTATTTCATCCATTAATAAAATTGTGCATACGTCTCATAAAAATACAGTGGCAAATTATGATAAAGATTTGTTTGCGCGTTTGCGTTTCTTACGGAAGCAGCTAGCGGATAAGGAAAATATTCCACCTTATATTGTCTTTAATGATGCAACATTGCAGGAAATGGCACAGTATATGCCAACAAGTAATATTGAAATGCTACAAATTAATGGAGTCGGGGCGATCAAATTAGAACGCTTTGGGCAGCCGTTTATGGCATTGATTAGAGAACACAAAGCAATTTTAGAAAAGGCAGAAAAAGAATAAGTGCGGTCAAAAAACAAAGAATTTTTCGACCGCACTTTTTTTCTAGCTTGCACTTACATCTTGTTCATCGCGTAATTGGCGGTCAAAGACTTGTGCACAATCATCGGTACCTGAACCATACCAAGTGGTATCACGTAATGCTA
>CAJPKS010000106.1:0-6388 GCA_905371285.1 Haemophilus sp. HMSC068C11
CCCATTCACCTTCATTTACAATACGTCGGCAAAGATCTAAATATTGTTTCATAAAAACTCCTTACTGATGAACCGCACTTTTCGCGCGATTGTATGCCCATGCCATAATTAATCCACCGCCAATAATCATCGGCAAACAAAGCGCTTGTCCACGAGTCATGATACCTAAGAAAGATTCCACTTCAGGCTCACGGACATATTCAACAATAAAACGGAAAATCCCGTAACCAACAAGGAATAATCCAGCTACCGAACCTACAGGACGAGGCTTTTTAATAAAGACATTCAGAATAATAAACAGCACGAAACCTTCTAAGAACGCCTCATAAAGCTGTGAAGGATGGCGATGCAACAACAATGGATCATTTGGGAAAATCATGGCCCAAGGCACATCGGTTTCTCGTCCCCAAAGTTCTAAATTGATGAAGTTACCAATTCGTCCCATCCCTAAGCCAAATGGAATCAAGGGTGCCACAAAATCTGCCGTCTGCCAGAAGCTTCTTTTTTGAGAATAAGAGGTCCAAATCATTGAGATAATCACCCCAATTAATCCACCATGGAATGACATTCCCCCTTCCCAAACACGTAATAAATACAGCGGATCTTGCACAAAATGATCAAAATTATAGAAAAAAACATCCCCACTGCGACCACCTAAGAACACGCCCATAAAGCCATTAAAAAGTAACGTATCCACTTGATCCACTGTCCAACCACTATTCGGTTGATTGGCACGACGAACCGCCAGCCAACGCGCAAAGATAAAGCCTAATAGATACATTAAGCCATACCAACGCAGCCCTATATTGCTATTACCAAAAGTAAAAATAGTCGGATCAAAATGCGGAAGCATCAAAAATTCTGAATTCATAACATTCCTTATTTAATAAACATATCAACTGCGATCGCAACTAATAGCAAGGCAAAGCCTTTTTTCAAGGTTGGGACAGGGAGTTTGGAGGTTGCTGTTGCCCCTAGTTTAGAAGTGAAAAATGAAGTGCCCGTAATACCAAGCACGGCAGGCAAATAAACATAACCTAAGGAATAATCAGGCATAGAAGGATTGCCCCAGCCACTCACCATAAAGCTTAACATGCCTGATAAGCCAAGAAGTGCCCCACAGAATGCGGAAGAACCGATGGCTTTTTTCATATCAATGCCGCGGGAATTTAAAAATGGCACGATAAAACCACCGCCACCTACGCCTGCTGCGCTTGATGCCATCCCAATTAAAATACCTCCAATAACAGAAGCTTGCGTTGTTAAAGGTTTGGTTTTCCCTGTACTTTTCTTAATAGAAATCACCATTTTTGCCGCTAAATACACGACTAAACAGGCAAAGATTTTAGCGGATACATCACGATCAAGCTTGCCAATAAACAAACCAGAGATAAAAACCGAGATCATCACCATCGGTGCCAATACTTTCACGGCACTCCAGACTATATTACCTAGTTTATGATGACGCTGTGCAGAAGAAAATCCAGTAATCACAATGGTTGCAAATGAAGTCCCTAATGCGGTGGACATCAGCAAAGGTTCAGGTACGCCTACCATCGGCAATAAATAAACCAAGGTTGGGACGATAATTAGCCCACCACCAATGCCAAATAATCCGGCAAGAAAACCAACAACAGACCCGACAAGTAAACAAAGTAGAATAAAAGTGAGCATTATTGCCCCCTTGATTTATAAAACGAACGTTTTTGATATTTAGAAGAACCATTTTTACGCGCCGCATGATAAGGCTTATTTGTCTCATGCTCTTGCGAATTTTCAAGCAATGTTTTTTCGTTGCCAAACATCACTTGGGCAAACTCTTTCATCGCTTTGCGATAAACATCTTTCTTAAAGGACACAACCTGACGTACGGGATACCAAAAACTTACCCAACGCCAACCATCGAATTCTGGTGATTTTGTTGTGTTCATATTAATATTTTTTTCATCCCCCACTAATTGCAACAAAAACCAACGTTGTTTTTGCCCTATACACACGGGTTTGCTGTCATAACGCAGCAATCTTTTCGGCAGCTTATAACGCAACCAATGTTTAGACGCGTAAAGCACCTTCACATCTTTGGGTTGCAAACCAACCTCTTCATATAATTCACGATACATGGCTTGTTCGGCACTTTCGTTATCATTAATTCCACCTTGCGGGAATTGCCACGAATTCTGCCCGTATCGTTTAGCCCAAAGCACCTGCCCTTTGCGATTACAAATGACAATGCCTACATTTGGACGGTAGCCATCAAAATCGATCACTATCGTTCACCTTAAATTTTGTACAAAAATAATTTGCAGATTGTTTCATAAATTCGCTTTTTTATCAACCGAATGGGCATATTTACCCTATTGTGGATAACTCTGTGGGTAACGCTTGGATAGTCTAAATTTACCTGTGTATGAAGTTCAAAAACGGCTTTTCACTCTTCACTTTTTTCATTTCTGCATAACCTTTAATCAAAAATTTTCCAAAAAAAATGACCGCACTTTTTCTCATCAAAGTGCGGTCAAAAATTCAGCCATTTTTTAGTTTAAACATTCCTGGCTTGGTGAAGAAATAACAGCTGTGAGTTATTCAATATTTCTGTGGATAAAATTGTGATTGAGCAAATGGTGACTGTTGCATAACTCTTCTTAGCATTTTACAATCGATTTTTGAGAAGAAATTTTATCTTTAATTTCATTAAGATAATGCTTATTCACAGAAATCATCTTATTCACACTCAAGTAAAATTTTTAGTGGTTATTTTTCATCCAAACCTTTTTTGACTAACGCTAAATAGCGTTCCCATTCAAAATATTGACCTGGATCGATCTTACGACCAGGCGAAATATCGCAATGCCCAACGATACGATCGAGCGTTATTTTCGGGTAAGCTTGCATAATATCTCGTGTTAATGCAGCAAGCACTTGGTATTGCTCCGCTGTAAAAGGTTGTTCATTACTGCCCTCTAGCTCAATCCCAATCGCAAAATCATTGCATTTATCGCGTCCTTCAAAGCAAGAAAGCCCCGCATGCCATGCTCTATCATTGAAACTAACATACTGTGTCACCTTGCCATCCCGTTCAATTAAACAATGGGCAGACACGCGAAATTGATAAATTTCCTCAAAATAGGGATGGATGGTTGGATCGAGTTTACCTTGGAAAAAGTCATCTACATATCCCCCACCAAATTGTTCTGGTGGCAAACTGATGTAATGAATGACGAGTAATGAAATATCCTCTACATCAGGACGTTCATCAAAATGTGGTGAAATCACTTTTCTTGCCTGGCTTAACCAGCCATTTTTTATCTTATTCATCTGTTTTTCTGCGATTAAATTTCATTTTTGCGATCTTGATCGCAAAAGAAGTGCGGTCAGTTTTACTTTCATTTTTCCCTTTTACACAATGTTGCAGCCAATTCTGGCATTTTTTTATTCAACCAAAAGGAAATTAATTTAATGAAACTGACTTTTTCTAAACCTTTACATAAAGGCTTTACGTTAATTGAATTGATGATCGTGATTGCGATTATTGCTATTCTCGCGACGATCGCCATTCCGTCTTATCAAAATTATACCAAAAAAGCAGCCATCTCCGAATTGTTGCAAGCTTCGGCACCTTATAAATCTGATGTGGAGTTATGTGTCTATAGTACCAATGCCCCGACAAACTGTTCAGGTGGTTCAAATGGCATTGCGGCAGACATCACTACTGCAAAAGGCTATGTTAAATCCATTACCACGAAATCGGGTGTGATTACGGTAACAGGAAATGGCGCATTGGATGGGATCAGTTATTCCTTAACGGCGACTGGCTCAACCTCATCAGGTGTCACTTGGACAACCGCTTGCCCAAGCAATGCAGATTTATTTCCTGCGGGTTTCTGTTCCTCAGCTAAATAGCGAAACATGGCTTATCAAGCAATCGCAAAAAATGGCGAGATTTATCATATCTCGCCACAATATTGGCAGCAAAACCAACAGCAACAAGCTTTGCTGTTGCGTTACTTTGCGCTACCACTTAAAGAAGACGAACACCATTTATGGCTTGCAGTGGATTCACTGAATAATCTTGCCGCTTGTGAAACCTTTGCTTTTTTAAGTGGAAAATTAGTTGAACCGATTTTATTTGAAACGGCTCAACTCAAACAACTTTTACAATCCCTTGCACCTAAAGCCAATCAAATAGAAGAACAAACGACGTTTTATCATCATTTAGAAGATGAAAACACGGCTAATTTATCTAATGAAGATGAACCCGTTATTCAATTATTAAATGGTATTTTTGAAACCGCCCTACAAAAAAATGCCTCCGATATTCATTTAGAAACGCAGCCAAATGGGCTCTTAACTCGTTTACGTATTGATGGCGTACTCCAACCACAGCCAATTATCAGTAAAGCACTCGCCAATCGTGTGATTTCTCGTTTAAAACTCTTAGCCAAACTGGATATTAGTGAAACTCGATTACCACAAGATGGTCGTTTTCAATTCAAAACCACATTCTCAGATATTTTAGATTTCCGCCTTTCTACCTTGCCCACACATTGGGGAGAAAAAGCGGTATTACGATTACAACAAAATAAACCTGTTCAACTAAGTTTTGCTGAGTTGGGTATGACACAGAAGCAACAAAATCAATTTCAACATGCGCTCAGTCAACCGCAAGGTTTAATCCTTGTAACTGGACCAACAGGAAGTGGAAAAAGTATCTCACTTTATACCGCACTTCAATGGCTCAATACGCCAGATAAACATATTATGACGGCAGAAGATCCCGTTGAAATTGAGTTAGAAGGCATTATTCAAACTCAAGTGAATCCGCAAATCGGTTTAGATTTTAGCCGACTACTTCGTACATTTTTACGACAAGATCCCGACATTATTATGCTTGGTGAAATTCGAGATGAAGAAAGTGCATTGATGGCATTAAGAGCCGCTCAAACCGGCCATTTAGTGCTTTCTACCTTACATACCAACGATGCCCTCTCAGCCATTTCACGCTTGCAACAACTAGGCATTCAATCGCATGAAATTGAAAATAGTCTCTTATTAGTTATCGCTCAACGATTGGTACGTAAACGTTGCTTAAAGTGCGGTCAACATTTTGGTGATTCTTGCGATTGCCATCAGGGATATAGAGGGCGTATTGGGGTGTATCAATTTTTACAATGCGAAAACAACTGTTACCGAACCGATTTTGAGTCACTTTATCAAAGCGCATTAGAAAAAGTAAAAGATAACATCACCGATCTCGCCGAAATTCAACGCGTGTTAGGTAAAAAATAGGTATCACCATGGCAAAGCAAAAACTCTTTTATTTTCAAGCCTATGATCAGCGACAACAATGGCAAAAAGGCAGTCTTGTTGCTCAATCTAAACAAGCCGCACAATTTCTGTTAATTGCAAAAGGTTTTAGCCACATTCGCTTGCAACAAGATTGGCAACTTAATCAGAAACCTAAAAATGCAGAAATCAGTGCTTTATTGAGTCAACTGGCTACATTACTCAGTTCTGCCATTCCATTAAAGAATGCATTACATATTTTGCAAGATAACTGCACACAATTGGGTTTGCATCAGTGGCTTGGTGCCTTAATTGAGTTAATTGAAAGTGGTCTTCCGTTTTCACAAAGCTTAGAAATACAAGGAAAGTATTTAAATTTTCAAGAAATTCAGCTCATTCAGGTGGGAGAAATGACAGGAAAACTGGCGGAGGTATGCACCAAAATTGCAGAACGTCGAACGCAATCATTAACGCTTCAACGAAAATTACAAAAAATTATGCTTTATCCTGCCATGGTATTAGGTATTTCGCTTTCACTTACGTTGATTTTATTACTCTTCGTTGTACCACAATTTGCTGAAATGTATGGTGAAAACTCAGCCGAGCTGCCTACATTGACTGCTGTGTTATTAGCCATGTCTCAATTCCTACAACATCATTTTATCACGTTGATGATTGTCTGCATTTTCGCTCTTTTTATGATGAAGATGGCATTAAAACATTCTCTTTGGCTAAATCAAAAAAAGAATGTGCTGATTAGTCGCATGCCAATTTGGGGCAATATCATTTGCCTTTCTCGCCTAATCAGTTTTAGCCATAACTTGCAATTAATGCTTCAATCCGGTGTAGCCTTAACGCCTGCGTTAAATAGTTTTCTTCCCAAACAACAAACCTGGCAAACACAACGTACCTTGAAAGGCGATATTCTGCTACAACAAGAAGTGCGGTCAATTTTACAGTGGGTTTCGCAAGGTTATCCGTTTTCAGAAAGCGTCAGTAGTCATCTTTTTCCAATGGAAGCACAACAAATGCTACAGATTGGAGAGAAAAGTGGAAAACTTGCGTTGATGTTGCGTCATATTGCTGATAACTATCAAGAAAAGCT
>CAJPKS010000107.1:0-6201 GCA_905371285.1 Haemophilus sp. HMSC068C11
GATTTAAAATGTCAAACAACGTAAATAAAGATAATTTAACTGTCAATTTCAGTACTGACTGGTTTACTCACAATATCCCTTCTCTATCCTATATTTTTGAACAATTTACACCTCAACGAATCTTAGAAATTGGTTCATTTGAAGGGCGTTCAACTCATTTTTTTACTGAGGAAATGCTTAAATACCATAATGAAATAGAGATTCATTGTATTGATTCTTGGGAAGGTGGATTAGAGCATCAAGGAAAGTGGGATATGGGTTCTGTTGAGCAATCTTTCAATGAGAATATTCAAACATTAATGATTTATGCCAAACAATGCGGAAAATCCCTTAACATTATCAAACATAAAGGCTATTCCCATACTAAAATGATTGAACTATTAGCAAAAGGCGAAGCTGGAAAATTTGATTTTATCTATGTAGATGGTTCTCATGAAGCCCCAGATGTACTATTTGATGCTATTTTGGCCCATAAATTAGTAAAAAATAATGGTATTATTGCTTTTGATGACTATTTATGGAGTCCAGAAGAAAATGGAAAACAAAACTACTACCACTTAGTAAAACCTGCTGTTGATGCTTATGTCAATATCTATCAGCAAAAACTCCATGTTTTACAAATGTTGCCAGTTTACCAACTTTATATACAAAAACTATCAGATTAACTAATTAAAAAGATAATAAGCCTGTGTAATCAGGCTTATTCGTATTCATCTAACCATTTCAACAAAATCGCTTCGAGAATACTCTCGTTAGATTTCATTGGATCATCATCAAAATCGTCTAGTTCACAAATCCACTTATGCAAATCTGTGAAACGTACTGTTTTAGGATCTAGATCTGGATTACGATCATACAGCTCTTCTGCGATAAGTTGTGCATCAGTCCATTTCATTAGTGAGCCGCCTCATTCGCATGGTTGATATTATATTTAGGAATTTCCACCACTAAATCTTCATCGCCCACGATACATTGACAAGAAAGGCGGCTATCCATTTCTAAGCCCCATGCTTTATCTAACATGTCTTCTTCTTGATCGCTCGCTTCATTTAATGAATTAAACCCTTCACGAATGACTACATGGCATGTTGTACAAGCACAAGAACCATCGCAAGCATGATGAATTTCCACACCCGCATTATGTGCCACTTCTAATAAGTTGTCGCCTGCTGCTGCATCAACCACCATACCCTCTGGACAGAATTCTTCATTCGGTAAAAAAATCACTTTTGGCATATTACTTTCCTCAATATAAAAACTCGTTAATTTATAACCGCACTTTATTGCTCAATATCTGATACAGATTTACCTGTAAGCGCTTGATTAATGGATTTATTCATTCGTCTTGCCGCAAATTCTTGAGTCGCGACATCAAGGGCTTTGATTCCCTGAACGATAGCATGACGATCTGTGCCTTCTTTTACATCCATTAACTGTTTCAATGCATTTTCAATGTGGTAGAATTCGGCTTCGGTCAATAATTCCGCCCCATCTTGCTGTAATGCCACAATCACGCTTTCAATCACACGATCAGCCTCAACTCGCTGCTCAGCTAATTCACGGGCTTGCATATCATCTTGTGCATTATCAAAAGAAGCTTTAATCATTGCCGTTACTTCTTCATCCGTTAAACCATAAGAAGGCTTAATTTGAATAGAGGCTTGGACTTTTGTAGATTTTTCCATAGCGGTTACACTTAATAAACCATCCGCATCCACTTGATAAGTTACACGAATATGTGCAGCACCCGCTACCATTGGCGGAATACCACGCAACGTAAAACGACCTAAAGAACGGCAATCATCCACTAATTCTCGCTCCCCTTGTACCACATGTACCGTCATCGCAGTTTGACCATCTTTAAAGGTGGTAAATTCTTGCGCGCGAGCCACTGGAATCGTGGTATTGCGTGGAATGATTTTCTCCACTAAACCGCCCATGGTTTCAATACCTAAAGAAAGCGGCACAACATCGAGTAACAACATATCACTGTCATTCTTGTTGCCCACTAAAATATCCGCTTGAATTGCCGCACCTAAGGCAACCACTTTATCTGGGTCGATAGAGGTCAATGGTGTTTTACCGAAGAATTCTCCCACTTGTTCACGAACATAAGGGACGCGAGTTGAGCCTCCAACCATAACCACTTCCTGTACGTCTTCAGCTTCAACATGCGCATCTTTCAATGCTCGACGGCAGGTTAAT
The DNA here is from genome assembly GCA_905371285.1 of Haemophilus sp. HMSC068C11. Lineage (GTDB taxonomy): Bacteria > Pseudomonadota > Gammaproteobacteria > Enterobacterales > Pasteurellaceae > Haemophilus_D. Next base: position 2,206 of record CAJPKS010000107.1, read on the forward strand.
AAAGAACGTTTTACCAATGAGTGGATTAATTCATTGAATTGCTCACGACTTAACTCACCTTCAAATCCACGCCAAGAAATGACCGCACTTTGTGCACTTGTTAAGGCAATTTTAGTTTGTGTGGCTAAACTTAAAAGCTCACGTTGCTCATTGACATTTTGTGGTTTAATACCCGCTTGTTCAACAATCCAATCGGCAATTAAATGGTCAAAATCATCACCACCTAAAGCGGTATCCCCACCTGTTGCTAAAACTTCAAATACACCTTTAGACAAGCGTAAAATCGAAATATCAAAGGTACCACCACCTAAGTCATAAACAGCGATGACGCCTTCTTTTCCACTATCTAAGCCATACGCCACTGCTGCAGCAGTGGGTTCATTTAATAAACGTAATACATTCAACCCTGCAAGGCGTGCTGCATCTTTCGTACTTTGGCGTTGAGCATCATCAAAATAAGCAGGTACGGTAATCACCACGCCAGAAAGCTCACCTGCAAGGCGTTGTTCTGCAATATGATTTAAACGAGATAAAATATCCGCAGAAACTTCAATCGGGCTTTTTTTGCCTTGATGTGTGACCAATAATGGCAAGCCATTTTCACTTGCCACAAACTCATAGGGTAAGTTTGTGTAACGTGATTGCACATCTGCAAGACTACGACCAATCAAACGTTTAACCGAAATAATCGTATTTTTAGGATCAATTGCAGCTTTGGCAAATGCTTCGGTACCCACAAGTTTTTCATTTTCACCATAATACACAACTGAAGGCACAAGGCTTCTGTCTTGTTCATCATTTAAAATGGTGGCTTGACCGCTACGTACAGCGGCAACTAAAGAGTTTGTTGTACCTAAATCAATCCCTACCGCAAGACGATGTTGATGTGGTGCAGCCGTTTGTCCTGGCTCTGCAATTTGGAGTAATGCCATATCTCTTTTTATCTCTAATAATTAATTCGTTAAGGGCTCGTTATGCCACTGAATAAGCTTGTGCAAATTTATCTTGTTCGGTGAAACTTGCGTTGTAATGGGTTTCTATGTTGACTTCGCGTCGTTCACGCTGATTAATATCAGTCGTCTTATCTTCTGAAAGCTCGGGTGTAAAAACAATCATGTGGTTACCATCGAGTTGTTTTACATCCTCTTGCCAATTTTGCCAAAACAGATTTTGGTAAAATGCTTCAATGTCACCATTTAATGCCCAAGCCAAGAAATCTGTATAGGTAAAATTTAAATCATGCCAAGTTAAATCTTTTGGCGAAAAATAATAAATCTTGCCAAGATTAGAACCTAAAGAGCCACCATTTAAGGCAAAATAACCGCCAATGACATCATCTGCAACCAGTAAATATTTTGGTTTCTCACCTGATTGATTAAAGGATTTGCTGAAATTCCAATCCATTAATCCACGTGGTAATTTAAAACTGCCGGAACCCAATATACGCAACCAACCATGATGGATTAAAATGCCACCGGTTTCATAAATCACCGCGCCCATCGGAGAAGACGTTGGCATTTGCATGGTGAAAAGCTCACGTTCTGCACTAGATTGATCTTTTTTAATCACTTCACAATGATTACGAGCATGCTCAATCCATTGGGAAATGGTTCCCCAAGCAGATTTTGAGGCATCAGTCAGTTGTTCTAAAGTTTGCATAATCGAGTTTCATTAGTATGAGGGCTATTGCCCATTTATCAATAGCGAAAAGGGCGTATTAAACGCCCTCAAGATTATAATTCAAATAGACGTTCTTCTACTTGGCTAATTTCATCCGCCAATTTTTTTAGAAAACGTAATTTATCACAGAACTGTGCAGCAGTTGACCATTGTTGCTCATTTAGTTGTTCTTCAAGTGCGGTCAACATTTCTTTTGTTTCTTTTTTAACGCGTTTCGCAAAGGATTCTAACGCATTTTCATCCTGGCTTTGCTCAATGTTTTCGAGTTCTTCTCGCCATTCTAATTGCTGCATTAGGAATGCCATATCTTGAGTGCTCTTTTGCTCTAAATCCTGTGTTTCTCCCGTATTTAACGCAATAATTGCTTCAGCACGTAAAATCGGATCTTTCAAGGTTTTTAATGCATCATTAACTTCTGTGGATTTTTGCATTGCGATACGTTGTTCTTGCGCATCTGCCGTAACAAAATTATCAGGGTGCAAGCTCTTTTGAAGCGCTAAATAACGTTCAGACAAAAGGGCTTGATCAACATTGAAAGCAACCGGTAAATCAAAAATAGCAAAAGGATTTGTCATTTCTATTCCTTAAACGTGGAAACTCTCACCACAACCACAAGATTCTTTCACGTTCGGGTTGTTATATTTAAAGCCTTCATTCAAGCCTTCTTTAACGTAATCTAGCTCAATGCCATCTAAATAAACCAAGCTTTTTGGATCGACTATGACTTTTACGCCATGCTGCTCAAAAACAAGATCGTCATCATTGAGCACATCCACGAATTCAAGCACATAGCCTAAACCCGAACAACCTGATGTTTTCACACCTAAGCGTAAACCGATGCCTTTTCCACGATTTTCAAGAAAAGTACGAACTCGTTGTGCCGCTTTTTCAGTGAGTGTTATAGACATATTCTGATCCTTAAATTGATAAAGTGCGGTCATTTTCAACCGCACTTTGATTACTTACCTTGTTTATTTTTATAGTCAGCAATGGCGGCTTTAATTGCATCTTCTGCTAAAATTGAGCAGTGAACTTTTACCGGTGGTAATTCAAGTTCTTCCGCAATTTGACTGTTTTTAATTGCACCTGCTTCATCTAAAGATTTACCTTTCACCCATTCGGTAATTAAAGAACTTGATGCAATCGCAGAGCCACAACCATAAGTTTTAAATTTCGCATCTTCAATAATGCCACTATCATTTACTTTGATTTGTAACTGCATAACATCACCACAAGCCGGTGCGCCAACCATACCCGTTCCTACTGAATTATCTTTTTTGTCCATTGAACCAACATTGCGTGGATTTTCGTAATGTTCGATAACTTTTTCGCTGTATGCCATATTATGTTCCTTTCCTAAATAAGTTGCTATCAGGCGGTCAAGCCACCTTGAAAATTAGTGGGCTGCCCACTCAATAGTGTTTAAATCAATACCTTCTTTGAACATATCCCAAAGTGGCGATAATTCACGAAGTTTTGCTACTGCATTACGTGTTAAATTAATGGTGTAATCAATTTCTTCTTCCGTTGTCCAACGACCAAGCGTGAAACGAATTGAGCTATGTGCTAATTCATCATTACGACCTAATGCACGTAATACATAAGATGGTTCTAAACTCGCTGAAGTACAAGCCGAACCAGAAGAAACTGCCACATCACGTAATGCCATCATCAATGATTCACCTTCAACATAGTTAAAGCTGATGTTCAAGTTATTTGCTACACGGTGCTCCATTGAACCATTTACATAGGTTTCTTCAATTTCTTTTAAGCCATTATATAAACGATCGCGTAAAGCTCTGATACGAGGAATCTCTGTCGCCATTTCTTCTTTTGCAATACGATAAGCTTCACCCATACCAACAATTTGGTGTACAGGTAATGTACCAGAACGCATACCACGCTCGTGACCACCACCATGGATAATTGCTTCTAAACGAACGCGAGGTTTACGACAAACATATAATGCCCCGATACCTTTTGGCCCGTACAATTTGTGACTAGACATTGACATCAAATCAACTGGTAATTCAGCAAGATTAATTTCTACCTTACCGACACTTTGGGTCGCATCTACGTGGAAAATGGTTTTGTTTGCACGGCAAAGCTCACCAATTGCTTTAATATCTTGAATCACGCCAATCTCATTATTCACATGCATAATTGACACAACAATTGTATCTGGACGTAATGCTGCTTTAAATTTCTCAAGATCGATTAAACCATCTTCTTCTGGATCTAAATAGGTGACTTCAAAGCCTTCACGCTCTAATTGACGGCAAGTATCCAATACAGCCTTGTGTTCAGTTTTGCAGG
>CAJPKS010000108.1:0-6172 GCA_905371285.1 Haemophilus sp. HMSC068C11
TTGTTTATGGATTTTTATTAAAAACTCTATAGAATGATCTCAATTTTTATTTCTCAATATAAACCATGAAAAACTTTAGATATTTTGCGCAACGTTATGTTGATTGGGTTATTCGATTAGGTCGAGTTCGTTTCTCTTTACTTGGTATCGCTATTCTTGCGATTTTAGCTATCTGTATACAAATCTTATTAAGTACGCTTCTTAGTGATGGTATTCACTGGAGTGACATTGCTCGTTCAATTACTTTTGGATTATTTACTGCTCCTTTTGTTATTTATTTTTTTACGCTACTTGTTGAACGACTAGAACGTTCCCGTTTAGAGCTGTCTAAAACGCTTGCTCGATTAGAAAAAAATAGTCGTGATAAAAGTACCTTACTGGCAACAATTAGCCATGAGTTACGTACGCCTTTAAATGGGATCATTGGTCTTAGTCGAATTCTATTGGATGATAAATTAACAGAACAACAACAAAATTACCTCAATACAATTAATCTAAGTGCGGTCAGTTTAGGTCATATTTTTAGTGATATTATTGATTTAGATAAGATCGATTCTAAGCGCATTGAATTAAATATCCAGCCTTGCGATTTCCATTCACTACTTAATGATTTCTATAATTTTGGTACCTTGATGGCGGAGCAAAAGGGGCTAAAATTCTCTTTAAAGCTGGATGATAATTTACCTAATTGGCTTTATCTCGATCGTGCTCGCCTTAGCCAAATTCTTTGGAATTTAATTAGTAATGCCGTCAAATTCACTGACAAAGGTGACGTTATTCTAAGGGTGCAGAAAATGCAAGATAATCAGTATCAATTTAGTGTTACTGATACGGGGGCAGGTATTGCACCTTGCGAATTAGATAAAATTTTTACCATGTACTATCAGGTTAAAGATAATATTCATCGTTCTGCGGGAAGTGGCATTGGTCTTGCGATTTCTAAGAATCTTGCGCAGTTAATGCAAGGGGATTTAACAGTTGAAAGTGAATTGAACAAAGGTTCAACCTTTTACTTAACGATCATTGCAGAAAAAGCGCAAGCTCATGATGGTAATGCTGAAAAAGCCATGCAGCATCTTTCTATTTTATTAGTAGAAGACGTTGAATTGAATATCGTTGTAGCTAAAAGTATTCTTGAGAAGCAGGGGCATTATGTTGATGTTGCGATGAATGGTGAACAGGCTATCCAATTATTTGAGAAAAATACTTATGATATTGTTTTTCTTGATATTAAGTTACCAGATATGTCAGGCTTTGATATTGCATACTATTTACGTAAAAACTATGAAGAAGGGATTTATGATTTTCTCCCACCTTTAATTGCTTTTACGGCAAACGTTATGCACAGCGAAGAAGAATATCAAAATCAGGGGATGGATGGCGTGTTGCGTAAGCCTCTTTCTCTGACGGAATTACGTCAGTGTTTTAAAACATTCTTAGGAGATGATATCGAGACTACCTCTGATGAGGAAGAGCTCCCTCAAGTTCAAGAAGGTATTAATATTTCACTTATTGAGTTAATTGGAAAATCACAAGCTAAAGCTAATGTGGAGTTATTCAAACAGTGGATGCCAATTTATTTAGATGAATTAGAAACGGCGTATGAAGATTATCTTACAAACGCAGATATGCAACAAATGGTGTCAGATGTGGCACATAAAATAAAAGGCGCTGCAGCATCAGTGGGGCTTGTTAATATTCAAAATATCGCAAAACAGGCTCAAGACACGTCATTACCTAATTGGGCATCTGATATTGCTTTATGGATAAAGCAACTCAGTAATGAATGGTCTCAAAATGTAGCTGAATTAGAAGCATATTTAGAAAAATAATTCATGACACGTCATTTTCAAATTTTGATCAGTGAGAATATGCCGTCTAATTTGCCGGCAAATACCTTGATCATTAATGAGTTTTCTAAAATTCAAAATCTTCTTGGGCAAGAGTTTGAGACGATCTTGTTTGATGCACGAAAAGGTATCCATTTAGAGGCGCTCGCCATTGCGGCCGGTACATTAAAAATGAATGGTGCCTTAATTGTTTTGCTATCAAATTGGGAGAAACTTCATTCCCAAATAGACGAAGATAGTCTTCGTTGGTCAGGTTCGCTTGAGGCAATTACGACGCCAAGATTTATTGCATATTTTAAGCATTGTATTCATAAATATGATTTTCCCGTCCTTTATCATCAAAATGATTTAAAGTTTGACCGCACTTTTCAGCAGTTATTTGTAAACCACAATGCGACCTTAGATCAGCAGAAAACCATTGAGCAAATCTTACAAAAAGAATCTGAACTTTACTTTCTTACTGCCAAACGAGGAAGAGGGAAATCAGCTCTAGCAGGCTTATTAGCGAATCAACTGGATACTAAAATTTACCTCACAGCACCGAATAAAAGTGCGGTTAAAATTTTGGCTGAATTTTCACAAAAAGAGATTATCTTTATTGCACCAGATGAGCTTTTCCTTGCTTTGCAAAATGATCCTTCTTTTTCTGAAAATGCTTGGCTTTTTGTTGATGAGGCGGCAATGTTGCCGATTGCTCAACTCACTGCTTTTTCCCAGCATTTTAAGCATATTCTATTTACGACTACCATCCATAGTTATGAGGGAACCGGGCGAGGCTTTGAGCTTAAATTTAAGCAAAAAATTAACCGCACTTTCTCTGACTTTGAGCTTATTGAACCGCTACGTTGGTCGAAAGATGATGCTTTAGAGGCATTTATCGATGAGCTTTTATTATTGAATGTAGAGGATGAGTTTAAACAAACGGTATACGATAAAAGCAAGTTCTGTCAAATTACTGAACGCTCACAAGAGGAAATACTTTCTTCATTGTCTCAATTCTATGGGTTGATGACATTAGCTCATTATCGTACATCACCATTAGATCTACGACGATTGTTTGATGCTAATTCACAGTGTTTTTTTACCGCTGAAAGTGAACAAAATTTACTAGGCGCAGTTTGGGCATTAAAAGAAGGCGGGATTGAAGATTCAGCCCTCATTGAAGCGATTCAACAAGGTAGTAGACGCCCGAAAGGCAATCTCGTCCCGCAAGCACTTTGTTTTCATGCTCAGCTACAAAAGGCTTGTGAATTGCATTCTTTACGTATTTCGAGAATTGCGGTCCAGCCTATGTGGCAGCAGCATGGTATTGGTACACAACTTATTGAATACATCACACAAAATACCGATCTGGATTATTTATCAGTGAGTTTTGGTTATACCAAAAAACTGGCTAAATTTTGGCAGAAATGTGGTTTTTCTCTTGTTCATTTAGGCGAGCATTTAGAGGCGAGTAGTGGTTGTTATTCAGCTATTGCTCTAAAAGGGCTTTCTGCACAAGGGATTGAATTAGAAAGAGAAGCAAAGCAATCTTTTCAACGGAATATGCCTTTGTCTTTCCATCCACTTGCTCAGGAATTTAATACCACATCAGTAGATTGGGAATTGCTTGATGAAGATTGGTTAAGTCTAAAAAACTTCGCTTATTTTCACCGCACTTTAGCTTCCGCTTTGCCGGCAATTCGTCGATTTTTAATGAATTTAGATGAAAAAGATTGTCCTTTAATGCGAGATTATTTCATCACAAAACAGATACCCTATAACAAGAAAAATGGGTTAAAATTATTCCGTTCGGAAATTGCACAAAAATTAAAAAAGGAGGCAAGATGAGCGAACAAGAAAAAAAAGGTTGGTTTCGCAAAGCCGTAGATGAATATAATAAGTTTTGTAAAGAGCTTGGTTTAGATAAAGGCTCTTGTAGAGGCTGTATGCCACGTATCGAATTCGATGATGATGGGCATGTAAAAAAAGAGAAGCCACTTGAACCACTCAAAAAATAGGAGAAACAGGGTTAATTAACCCTGTTTTTTTATACAGATAATTATTGAAAAGTAGAGTGAATTTGCTAAACTAACTCGCTGTTCAAATAAAAAAATGAGATAAAATTGACCGCACTTATGAAAACAACCTATTTTAATTTTGATATTCCAACTCAGCCAAATGATCATAAAATTCTTGGCAACGTATTAACGGGTGCTGATGCACTTGCGGTTAGTGAAATTGCAGAGCAATATGATGGATTGACGGTGGTTGTGACGCCGGATACCAAAGGTGCGGTTCGTTTATCACAAGTTTTACCGGATTTAACTTCTCAGCCCGTTCAGTTTTTTCCTGATTGGGAAACGTTACCTTATGATTCTTTTTCGCCTCATCAAGAAATTATTTCTTCTCGTTTAAGTGCGCTATTTCATTTGCAAAATACTAGAAAAGGTATCTTTGTTTTGCCGATTAGCACATTAATGCAACGTGTATGCCCGCCGAAATATCTACAGCATAATGTCCTTCTGATTAAAAAAGGTGATCGTCTTGTCATTGAAAAATTACGATTGCAATTAGAGTCAGCTGGATATCGTTCCGTAGAGCAAGTACTAGAACATGGTGAATATGCTGTGCGCGGATCACTTTTAGATCTTTTCCCAATGGGAAGTGCGGTTCCATTTCGCTTAGATTTTTTTGATGATGAAATTGATTCGATTCGTACTTTTGATGTTGATACGCAGCGAACGTTAGATGAAATTCAATCTATTAATTTATTACCTGCACACGAATTTCCAACTGATGAGAAAGGCATTGAATTTTTCCGTACACAATTTAGAGAAACCTTTGGAGAAATTCGTCGCGATCCAGAACATATTTACCAGCAAATCAGTAAAGGCACACTAATCTCAGGGATTGAATATTGGCAGCCGCTATTCTTTGATGAAATGGCAACATTGTTTGATTACTTGCCAGAAAAAACGTTGTTTGTGGATATGGAAACAAATCAAGCACAAGGTGAACGTTTTTATCTTGATGCTAAACAGCGTTATGAGCATCGCAAAGTTGATCCAATGCGCCCTCTTTTGCCGCCAGAACGTTTGTGGCTAAGCATTGATGCGGTAAATCATGCATTAAAAAATTATCCTAAAATTAATTTTAAAGCAGAAAAAGTGCGGTCATCTGTTCGTCAGAAAAATTTAGCGGTGTCCGCATTACCAGCCGTGACCATTCAATCACAGCAAAAAGAACCGTTATCCCAACTTCGTCAGTTTATTGAGCATTTTAAAGGAAATGTTTTATTTTCAGTTGAAACCGAAGGACGACGTGAAACCTTACTGGATTTACTTTCACCCTTAAAAATTAAACCAAAACAAATTAAAACCTTATTTGAAGCCAATCAAGACAAGTTTAATCTGTGGGTAAGTCGTCTTGAGCAAGGTTTTATTTTTGATGAAGCTAAACTCGCCGTCATTACTGAACATGAAATTTTAGGCGAGCGAGTACAGCAACGTCAGCGTGATAAACGTAAGGCGGTCAATCCTGATACCTTAGTGCGTAATCTAGCTGAATTAAAAATTGGACAGCCCGTTGTACATTTAGATCATGGTGTTGGACGTTATGGTGGTTTGGTCACGCTTGATACGGGCGGCTTAAAAGCAGAATATTTGCTGATCAATTATGCGAATGAATCCAAACTTTATGTGCCTGTTGGTTCTCTTCATTTAATTAGTCGCTATGTCGGTGGCTCAGATGAAACCGCACCATTGCATAAATTAGGTAATGAATCGTGGGCGAAAACGCGTCAAAAAGCCGCAGAAAAAATTCGCGATGTGGCCGCTGAATTACTTGATGTATATGCCCAACGAGAAGTGAAAAAAGGCTTTGAGTTTAAATATGATCGTGAGGAATTCCAGCAATTCGCTGCAACCTTCCCGTTTGAAGAAACGCACGATCAAGCCATGGCGATTAACGCAGTCATTTCGGATATGTGTCAGCCTAAAGCGATGGATCGTTTGGTTTGTGGTGATGTGGGCTTTGGGAAGACTGAAGTGGCGATGCGCGCCGCATTTTTGGCGGTAATGAACCATAAACAAGTGGCTGTATTGGTTCCAACAACCTTGTTAGCTCAGCAGCATTACGAGAATTTTAAAGATCGTTTTGCTAATTTGCCGGTTAATGTGGAAGTGCTTTCTCGCTTTAAAACAGCCAAAGAGCAAAAACAAATCTTAGAAAATTTAGCCGAAGGAAAAGTCGATATTCTGATTGGAACCCATAAATTGATTCAATCCGATGTGAAGTTTTCTGATCTTGGCTTACTTATCATTGATGAAGAACATCGCTTT
>CAJPKS010000109.1:0-6067 GCA_905371285.1 Haemophilus sp. HMSC068C11
GGCGATACGCTCTCTTTTTCTCGGAATGTAAGTGATATTATTGGATTAATTTCTGTTTCAGTATGGGCACTTTTCATCTTGCTTTATATTTATAAAATGATTTATTTCTCTCACGAAGTACGAGATGAATATTGTTGTCCGATACGTTTTTCTTTTCTCGCCTTAATACCGATTACAACGATGTTAAGCGGGGATATTCTGTATCGTTGGTTTCCTCTCATTGGTGAGGGATTAATTTGGATTGGTACAATTGGGCAATTATTGTTTGCTTCTGTGCGTATTAGTGCATTATGGAAAGATGGCACATTTGAGCAGAAATCGACACTGCCACCATTTTATTTGCCCTCTGTCGCGACTAATTTCACCAGTGCCTCATCATTAGCCTTATTAGGCTATCAAGATCTAGGCTATTTGTTCTTAGGGGCGGGGATGATTGCTTGGATTATTTATGAACCGGTATTATTCCAACGTTTACGTGTGTTGCAGATTGAACCTAAATTTCGTCCAACCATGGGGATCATTTTAGCGCCAGCATTCGTGGGCTCGTCGGCTTACTTATCACTTAATGGAGGAGAGATCGATCTTTTCGTTAAGCTCTTATGGGGATACGGCTTTTTACAAATGTTCTTTTTAATTCGCCTTTTCCCTTGGATTAGTGAAAAAGGGCTGAATATTGGTTTTTGGTCTTTTTCATTCGGATTAGCTTCTTTAGCAAACTGGGCAGTTTCTTTTGTGCATCATAACGTACTGAGCGGGTTCGCAAACGGTGCGTTTATCTTTGCTAACTTGATGATTGGTGGGTTAGTACTGATGACGCTAGGAAAGCTCTTAAAAGGACAATTTTGGTTAAAGTAGTTTAAGCAAAAAGTGCGGTTAAAAATGACCGCACTTTTTTTATAAATTTTTAATCACAACTTGTCATTTACAAAAAAACTAGACATGTCGTTTTGCTGTTGATGTAAATGCAATTTTATCCGGTCGATAACTAATACTCCCATATTGAAACGGTCGCCCATCAGCCAAATAAGTGGTGCTCGTCACATTCACAACCATGTCATACTCACCAAGATCGATCGCATTTTTTTCTTCTTCATTTGCATAACGAAAGACAATTTTCCGTTGTGAGTGACTAATTTTTAATTTTAATTCGTTTTCTAAATAGTGATAAATAGAGTGCTCAGCGATTTCTCGGCTAATAAAAGGCACGATGCGGCGATCAAAATAAGAAACTTCGTATTCAACGGCTTCACCATCAATTTCACGCAGGCGACTGATGCGGTAGAAATCGATCTGATCATCGACATTAAAAATATGCATTAACTCTTCTTCACCTTGCACAATATACAAACTGGTTAATGTCGTTTTTACGTGGTGTGTTAAGGCACTATTTAATTCGCTAACGGTTTTAATTTCAGAAAGCATTTGTGGTTTAGATAAGTCATGCTCTAAAACAATTGAATTTCGGCCTTGTTGCTTTTGAATATAGCCATCAATTTCAAGTAAGGAAAGCGCTTTTCGAATAGTATCTTTAGAAAAACCATAGCTTTGCATGAGTTCATTTTCACTCGGAAGCTCTTGCAATGGCGCTAAATTACCATTGTTAATTTGGGTCTTTATCTCATTATAGACCTGCTTATACTTGCTCATTTTTAATCCTTTTATCTATCGTTGGTTCCATAGGTGTCGTCATAGCATATCATAAAATCATAAATGTTATACGTATAAAATGTGATATTAGTCACTCTTTTACGAAAATGTTCTAAACTTTTACGTATAAGTTGTTGCATAAAAATACGGTTAGGTTAGAATGAGCCAAAATGATAACTTCCTAGAGGAAATATTATGCTTACTCGTTCAAGTGGTGTTCTTATGCACATTACCTCGCTACCAAATGCATTCGGAATTGGTAGCTTTGGGCAATCGGCTTATGATTTTGTCGATTTTTTAGTTGAAACTAAACAAACTTATTGGCAAATTCTTCCACTTACTACCACCAGTTATGGTGATTCACCTTATCAATCTTTCTCTGCAATTGCAGGTAATACTCATCTTATTGATTTTGATCTATTAACCCAAATGGGCTTGTTGAAAGAAGCTGATTATGCATCAGTCAATTTTGGTGATGATCCAACTAGCGTGGATTATGAGCGCGTCTTCTATGCGCGCCGTCCGATTTTAGAAATAGCCGTGAAAAATTTTTTAGAGAATCAATCATTCCAAGCTGATTTCAAACACTTCGAGAAAAGCAATCGTTTATGGTTGGATGATTTTGCTGAGTTTATGGCAATTAAAGAGCATTTTGGCAATCAAGCATTGCAAAAATGGGATGATAAAAAAGCTGTGGCTCGAGATCCAAGTGCATTGGAAAAATATCGCACCATGTTAGCGGAGCAAATTCAGTACTTTAAAGTGACGCAATATTTCTTCTTCAAACAATGGACTGAATTAAAAAATTACGCAAATCAAAAAGGCATTCAGATCATCGGTGATATGCCGATTTACGTGGCTGCAGATAGCGTAGAGGTTTGGACAAAACCAGAACTCTTCCAATTAGATGAAGAACGCAATCCGCTTTTTGTTGCCGGGGTTCCAGCGGATCAATTCAGTGCAACAGGACAACTTTGGGGCAATCCGCTTTACGCTTGGGAAGAACATAAAAAACAAGGCTACGCTTGGTGGATTCACCGCATTGAAGAAAGCTTCAAAATTTATGATGTACTACGTATCGACCATTTCAAAGGTTTCTCTGATTATTGGCAAGTAGATGGAAAAGCAGAGGTGGCTAAAGATGGTAGCTGGCAGCCAGGCCCAGGTTATGACTTATTTAAAGCCGTTAAAGAGCAATTGGGCGATTTACCGATTATTGCCGAAGATTTAGGTAATATTGATGACAAAGCCAGAAAATTGCTTACAGACTGTAACTATCCTGGCATGAAGATTCTGCAATTTGGCTTTGAAGATGTTAGCGGAGAAAGCTTAGATAGCCCGCATTATTGCATCCCGCATTCCATTGTTTATACCGGTACACATGATAACGATGTGACCAATGGTTGGTATAACAGCCTGACTGAACAACAGCAGCAATATATCAATGATTATACGCATCGCCATGAGGATGAATCGATTTGCCAAGCGATGATTCGTCAGCTCTTTGCAACGGTTAGCAATACCGCGATAGCCACAATGCAAGATGTTTTAGATTTGCCAGCCAGTTCAAGAATGAACGTGCCTTCAACAATTGGTGGAAACTGGCAATGGAGAATGCAGCAATCAGATTTAACGCAAGATAAAAAAGACTTTTTAGCAAAAATGACCACGTTATATCAACGTGCGAATCAGGAAAAATAATGATGAAATTTAGTACCTTTGTAAAAAACGAAACCAATAAATCGCTTGAACAATTAAGCGATAAAGAAACTTATATTCAATTATTAAATTACGTAAAAACACTCTCAGCAGATAAACCTAAAAATACAGGTAAACGTAAGGTTTACTATATCTCAGCAGAGTTTTTAATTGGTAAATTACTTTCTAATAACTTGATTAACCTTGGTGTGTATCAAGATATCAAAGCGGAATTAGAAAGTGCGGGTAAATCATTAAGCCATATTGAAGATATTGAGCCAGAACCATCTTTAGGAAATGGTGGTTTAGGGCGTTTGGCTTCTTGCTTTATTGATTCAATGTCTACCCTTGGCTTAAATGCAGAAGGGGTGGGTTTAAATTATCATTATGGGTTGTTCAAACAAGTCTTCAAAAAGAATGAACAACATGCAGAGCCTAATGATTGGATTGAGGATAACTCTTGGTTAATTCCAACGGATATTAGCTATGAAGTGCCATTTAAGAAATTTACGCTAACTTCTAAATTAGATCGTATTGATATTTTAGGTTACAAGAAAGATACGAAGAACTATCTCAATTTGTTTGATATTAAATCAGTGAATCCTAAACTGATTAAAAAAGGTATCGAGTTTGATAAAACTGCGATTGAAGAAAATCTGACTTTATTCCTTTACCCAGATGATTCAGATAAAAATGGGGAATTATTACGTATTTATCAACAATACTTCATGGTATCAAATGCTGCACAATTATTAATTGATGAAGCAATTGCGCGTGGCAGTAACTTACATGATTTAGCGGATTATGCGTATGTTCAGATCAACGATACTCACCCTTCAATGGTGATTCCTGAATTAATTCGCTTATTAACGGAAAAACATCAGATTAAATTTGCAGAAGCGGTTGAAATCGTACGTAATATGGTGGGCTATACCAACCATACGATTTTGGCTGAAGCGCTAGAAAAATGGCCACTCGATTATCTAGATGAAGTCGTGCCTCATTTAGTAGTGATCATTAAAAAATTAGATAAATTAGTGCGCGCAGAATATAAAGATCCTGCCGTACAAATTATTGATAAACAAAAACGTGTGCATATGGCGCACATGGACATCCACTTTTCAAATTCTGTGAATGGTGTGGCAGCATTACATACGGAGATTTTGAAAAAATCAGAACTTAAAGCATTCTATGCGTTATATCCTGAAAAATTCAATAATAAGACAAACGGTATTACATTCCGCCGTTGGTTAGAGTTTTCTAATCAAGCATTAGCGGCTTACATCAAAGAATTGATTGGCGATGAGTATTTGCATGATGCAACAAAATTAGAAAAATTGTTAGCCTTTAAAGATGATAAAAAGGTTCATCAACAATTAGCGAAAATTAAGTTTGAAAATAAATTAGCACTAAAAGCGTACCTTAAAGAAAATAAAGGTATTGAGTTAGATGAAAATTCAATCATTGATACGCAAATTAAGCGTTTCCATGAATATAAACGCCAACAAATGAATGCGCTTTATGTGATTCATAAATACTTAGAAATTAAAGCAGGTAAATTACCAAAACGTAAAATTACGGTGATTTTTGGCGGAAAAGCTGCACCTGCTTATGTGATTGCACAGGATATTATTCACTTAATTCTTTGCTTATCTGAGTTAATCAATAATGATCCTGAAGTGAATAAGTATTTAAACGTCCATTTAGTGGAAAACTATAATGTGAGCGTGGCGGAAAAACTGATTCCTGCAACCGATATTTCAGAACAAATTTCACTTGCCTCTAAAGAAGCTTCCGGTACTGGTAATATGAAATTTATGCTTAATGGCGCGTTAACCTTAGGCACAATGGATGGCGCTAATGTTGAAATTGCAGAATTAGCCGGTGCTGAAAATATCTATACATTCGGTAAAGATTCAGAAAGCATTATTAAACTTTATGAAACAGCAGGTTATGTTTCAAAAGCGTATTATGAAAACGACAAAGATATTAAAAGAGCGGTCGATTTTATTCTGAATCCTGCAGTAGTGAAATTAGGCAATAAAACACGTTTAGAACGTCTTTATAACGAATTATTGAATAAAGACTGGTTTATGACGTTAATTGACTTTAATGCTTATGTTGAAGCGAAAGAACAAATCTTAGCCGATTATGAAGATCAAGATAGTTGGAATGAGAAAGTCGTTCACAATATCGCAAAAGCGGGCTTCTTCTCATCAGATCGCACTATCGCTCAATATAATGCAGATATTTGGCATTGTGAGGGCTAAGGGGAAGCAATGAAACTACTTACCCTGAATGTACACGCTTGGTTAGAAGCTAACCAAGCGGAAAAAATAGAGATTCTTGCTGACACTATTGTGGAAAAGGGTTATGACATCATTGCCTTACAAGAGGTTAATCAATTGATGTCGTCTCCTGCTATTTCGCCAACGTTAAAGCAAGATAACTATGGTGTCATTCTGTTAAATAAAATCAATCAACGCGTTGCACAGAAATATTCGCTTTTTTGGAGTAATTCGCATATTGGTTACGATAAATATGATGAGGGCATTGCGTTTTTAACGCGCTTGCCCGTTTATGATGTTGATGCGTTTTATTGTAGCCAACATCAACGTCTTGACTCGATTCTCTCGCGTAAAATCATTGGCTTGACGGTAGAATATCAAGGCCAGTTAATTGAATGTTATTCTTGCCATATCAATTTGCCAAATTGTGATGG
>CAJPKS010000110.1:0-6024 GCA_905371285.1 Haemophilus sp. HMSC068C11
ATCTATGTCTCATAATAATTTAAAAGAATTGACCTTCCGGGGGATGTTCCTTGGAGCGTTAATTACAGTGATCTTCACTGCATCTAACGTTTATTTGGGTCTTAAAGTGGGGATGACGTTTGCCTCTTCCATTCCAGCTGCCGTTATCTCTATGGCTGTTTTAAAATTCTTCAAGGATTCCAGTATTTTAGAAAATAACATGGTACAAACCCAAGCTTCATCAGCGGGGACGTTATCTTCTGTTATTTTCGTGCTTCCTGGCCTATTAATGATGGGTTACTGGCAAGAATTCCCATTCTGGCAAACGGTGCTTATTTGTGCCGCTGGTGGTACCCTAGGCGTACTATTTACCATTCCATTACGTCGTGCAATGGTGGTGAATAGTGACTTACCTTACCCTGAAGGTGTGGCTGCTGCTGAAATCTTAAAAGCAGGTAATAATGACGAAAGCGACAGCGGTGTAAAAGATATTGCTTATGGCGGTATTTTTGCAGGAACCGTTGCATTCTTAACCAACGCATTACGTGTCATGTCTGATAGCGCGAGCGCATGGTTCTCTAACGGTAAAGCCGTTTTCCAATTACCGATGGGCTTCTCTCTTGCCTTAGTGGGTGCAGGTTACTTAATTGGTATCGTAGGCGGTCTTGCCATGTTATTCGGTACATTCCTTGCTTGGGGTGTCGCGGTACCTTATTTCACCGCAACAGGTGATATGCCAACTGATGCATCTATTGTTAGTTATGCCATGGCTGAATGGAAAACCAAAGTTCGCTTTATTGGTGTGGGTACTATCGGTATTGCAGCCATTTGGACATTATTAATCCTTCTCAAACCTATGATCGAAGGGATGGTTCATTCTTTCCGTATGTTAAAAGGCTCACAAGCTGAATCAGAACATCGTATTGATATCGACTTATCACCAAAAACCATCATTTACATTTTATTGGCGACCGTTGTATTAATTGTGATTTCCTTATATCACTTCGTTGCTGCGGCACCTATTTCTGCTGAACTTGCCGTGTTATTAGTAGTGGTTTGTACGCTACTTGCGGTGTTAATCGGCTTCTTCGTTGCAGCGGCTTCTGGTTATATGGCAGGATTAGTTGGTTCATCTTCCAGCCCAATTTCTGGTATCGGGATTATTTCTGTTATCGTGATTTCACTTGTTTTAGTGACTATTGGTAAAAGCAGTGGTTTATTTGAAACTGCTGATGGTCAAAAATTCTTAACCGCATTGACATTATTCACAGCATCTATCGTATTAACCACAGCAACCATTTCAAATGATAACTTACAAGACTTAAAAACAGGTCTTTTAGTGGAAGCAACTCCTTGGAGACAACAGGTTGCTCTAATCATTGGTTGTTTCGTTGGTGCATTAGTGATTGCGCCGGTATTAGAAATTTTATACCACGCTTATGGTTTCACGGGTGCATTACCACGTCCAGATATGGATCCAACACAAGCACTTTCTGCGCCACAAGCAACTATTATGACCACCATTTCAAAAGGTATTTTCACCAATCAATTAGAATGGACTTACATTTTAAGTGGTGTAGGTTTGGGTGTGGTATTAATCATTATTGATGCGCTTATGCGTAAAACGACTAACAGCCGCTTTGCCTTACCGGTATTAGCGGTGGGGATTGGTATCTACCTTCCACCATCAATCAATATGCCGGTTGTAGTCGGTGCAGTAATGGCATGGTTTATCACCCGTCACATTAAAAACTATGCAAAACGCACTAACGATACTGAAGTGGAGAAAAAAGCAGAACGTTTCGGCACACTCTTCGCGGCAGGTTTAATTGTGGGTGAAAGCTTAATGGGCGTTATCTTAGCCTTTATCATTGCAGCATCTGTGACTTCGGGTGGTTCAGAAGCACCATTAGCCTTAGCGTTAGAAAACTGGGATAATATTGGCGAATTACTTGGTCTTGCCGTATTTATCTTTGGTATCTTTATTTTCGTTTCTCGTGTATTACGTGCGAAGAAATCGAAATAATGGATTTAAATAGGCTGTCCTCGGATAGCCTATTTTTCTAGGAGCTTAAGGTGTCAACGCAATCCCCTTATCTAAAGGCAATGATTATCTTCCCACTGATTACTCAGTTGATAGGTAGTGTTATTGCTTATGCCATTTTTGGTCTAGACTACTGCAAAGAAGGTAACTTCGATGCCGCATTATTTGGTTTCTTTCTTACATTCTGGCCACTTACCGTGCCGGCGATAATCAACGCTTACTTTGCTAAATACCGCGGCTATCTACGTCATCAGTGGAATAAAATTCTCATTTTTTCATTCATCATTCTTTTTTGTTATTGGAGCATCGGCAATCTTCTCATCGCACCCAATACCCAATATCTGACTGATCGTGTATTATTCGTCTTAGAGGGCTCTGTCATCCTAGCAATCTATACGACAATTTGCCTCTTCTTGTTATTACCGAAATCAAAGTAGGAAATAAACATGCAATTATCTCAATCTCTTCTCGATCAAGTCCGCACACTCGCTAATGAAGCGGGAAAACATTTAACTCATTTTTACCAACAGAATGTGACAATACAAACCAAATCGGATAACACCCCTGTCACGGAAGCCGATTTATTTGTCAGCCAATTTCTAATCGAAAAACTGACCGCACTTTTCCCTGACATTCCTGTTATTTCAGAGGAAAACTGCAATATCCCCTTTGAACAACGCCAAACTTGGCACACTTATTGGCTAATCGATCCCCTTGATGGCACGCAGCAATTTATTGATCGCACCGATCAATTCTCCGTATTGATTACACTCGTGCAAGACCACCAACCTGTGCTAGGCGTGATTCACTTCCCTATTTTGAATATCACCTATTACGCCATGAAAGGTTTTGGGGCATTCAAACAAAGTAACAAAGAGATAACACGCTTACAGCCAAGAAACATAGATCTCACCAAACCGTTAAAAATCGCCGTAGGCGCCACCACCTCACAAGAAAAAGTGCGGTCAATTTTAGCGAAGAATTTGCCATGTGAATTTACGGTGGTGGGTTCGAGTAGTTTGAAAAGTGGTTTGGTTGCAGAAGGAATTGTTGATTGCTATGTTCGCCTCGGCAAAACCGGTGAATGGGATACGGCAGGCGCTGAAATTTTATTAGCTGAAATCAATGGGATGATTTTCGATCCGCACTATCAGCCGCTCACCTATAATCATCGTGAAAGTTTAATTAATCCACCCTTTGTGATGGTGGCAGATAATACACAAAATTGGGCATCTGTCTTTCAATTTAATTGATTGGTTCGATTGGTAAAGTGCAGTAATATATTGCATTATTTAAAAATACTACTCGGAACAATAAGGAATAATATGCAAACGAATAATAACTGTATCGTAATTTTTGGTGCTTCCGGTGATTTAACTCACCGTAAACTCATTCCCGCACTTTATAATCTCTTCAAATTTGGCCGCTTAAACAAATTTTCTGTATTAGGTGTCGCGCGTTCAGAATTAAACGATGAGACTTTCCGTGAAAAAATGCGTGAAGCGTTACTTGAAACAGAAGAAACCACTCCAGAAACGCTAGACGCTTTTTGTAGTCATCTCTATTACCAAGCGGTAAACACATCTGATGCTGCGGATTACGGTAAATTAGTCCCTCGTTTAGAAGAATTACATACTAAATATCAAACGAATGGCAACACCCTTTACTATATGTCCACGCCACCAAGCTTATATGGTGTAATTCCAGAATGCCTCGCGGCCCATGGTTTAAACGAAGAAAAAGACGGTTGGAAACGTATTATTGTCGAAAAACCTTTTGGTTACGATGAAAAAACAGCACAAGAACTCGACGTCCAAATTCATCGTTTCTTTGAAGAACATCAGATCTATCGTATCGATCATTATCTTGGTAAAGAAACCGTACAAAACTTGCTTGTTTTGCGCTTCTCGAATGGCTTATTCGAACCACTTTGGAACCGTAATTACATTGATTATGTCGAAATTACGGGTGCCGAAGCCATTGGTGTAGAAGAACGTGGTGGCTATTATGATGGTTCTGGCGCAATGCGTGACATGTTCCAAAACCACTTATTACAAGTTTTAGCCATGGTTGCCATGGAACCACCCGCAATCATCAATGCGAACTCAATGCGTGATGAAGTGGCCAAAGTCATGCATTCTTTACGTCCATTAACGCAAGATGACGTTGAGCACAACTTAGTGCTTGGCCAATACACTGCTGCGGAAATTGATGGCAAAGAAGTCAAAGGCTATTTACAAGAAAAAGGTGTACCTGCTAACTCTCGCACTGAAACCTTTATGGCGCTACGTTGCGAAATCGAAAACTGGCGTTGGGCAGGTGTGCCTTTCTATGTGCGTACAGGTAAACGCTTACCAGCACGTGTGACAGAAATTGTGATTCATTTCAAAACCACGCCACATCCGGTATTCAGTCAAAATGCGCCTGAGAATAAATTGATCATCCGTATTCAACCTGATGAAGCCATTTCAATGCGCTTCGGTTTGAAAAAACCAGGTGCAGGCTTCGAAGCGAAAGAAGTATCAATGGATTTCCGTTATGCCGATTTAGCCGATGAGCAAGTGCTAACAGCTTATGAACGCTTATTGCTTGATGCGATGAAAGGCGATGCGACACTCTTTGCGCGTACTGACGCAGTACACGCCGCATGGAAATTCGTTCAACCGATTTTAGACTACAAAGAAGCGGGCGGCCGAGTTCATGAATATGAAGCCGGCACTTGGGGACCAGTTGCCGCTGAAAAACTCATTGCGAAAAGCGGTCGCGTATGGCGTAAACCAAGCGGTAAAATGAAGAAAAAGGTTTAGTCATCAATATCTCGCCTTCTTCAATAGAAGAAGGCTTATCACCGAATAGAGAGAAACAAACATGAACACCATTACCTTCCCAACGGCTCAACACGCTGTTGAAAAGATTGCTCAAGAATTTGTGATTTATAGTCAATTAAGTCACCCTGTGCATATTTCTCTTTCTGGCGGTTCAACACCTAAGCTGTTATTCAAAACTTTAGCCAAAGCGCCTTATACCGAACAAATCAACTGGAAGAATCTGCATTTTTGGTGGGGTGATGATCGCATGGTTCCACCAACAGATTCAGAAAGCAACTACGGTGAAGTGCAAAAACTCTTATTCGATCATATTCAAATTCCCGCAGAAAATATCCACCGAATTCGTGGCGAAAATGAACCGCACTTTGAGTTAAAACGTTTCGAAGAAGAATTAAGTGCGGTCATTCCAAACGGTGTTTTTGATTGGATCATTCTAGGTATGGGAACTGACGGTCATACCGCTTCTCTCTTCCCACATCAAACCAATTTTGATGATGAAAACCTAGCTGTCATTGCTAAACACCCTGAAAGTGGTCAAATTCGCATTTCTAAAACAGCCAAACTCATTGAACAAGCGAAACGCATTACCTATTTGGTCACTGGCGAAAGCAAAGCAGACATTTTAAAAGAAATCCAAACGACTCCTGCAGAGAATCTGCCTTATCCCGCAGCAAAAATTAAAGCAAAAAATGGAGTGACGGAATGGTATTTGGATAAAGCGGCAGCTAAATTGCTATAACAGGTTAAGTATCAAATATCACAGGCTTGCAAAATGATAGACTACAAAGTGAATGAACCGATTTCAGTTAAACAATTTATTGAATTGTTAAATAAAACAACGCTCGGGGCACGCCGTCCGTTAGAGGATGAAAAACGCGTCGCGGCAATGTTGCATCATGCGGATTTATTAGTGACCGCTTGGGATGGTGAACGATTAGTGGGTGTGGCACGTTCCGTGACAGATTTTGCCTACTGCTGTTATTTATCTGATTTAGCGGTTGATGAACAATATCAAAAACAAGGTATCGGCTTGCAGTTAATTGAACACACTAAACACGCCTTACATCCACAAGCCAAAATTGTGCTTTTATCCGCTCCACAAGCCGTGGATTATTATCCGCATATTGGATTTACTCAACATATGAGTGCATGGACGAAGAGTTAATTTATTAG
>CAJPKS010000111.1:0-6019 GCA_905371285.1 Haemophilus sp. HMSC068C11
GAAAAAACCTAAACTCTAAAAGACTTTTGGAGTATGTTTCTAAAGATGTATCAACACCTTAAAACAAAAAAATGATCAAAAAAATAACCGCACTTTGAAAGTGCGGTCATAAATTAAGATGTTTTATTCACTCGTTTTATAACAAGGACGGGGCAACACCAAGTAATTTTCGGGTGTAATCCACTGTTGGGTGGTTGAAAATATCTTCGGTGCTACCCGTTTCCAAAATTTGACCGCCGTACATCACGACAATACGATCAGATACTTGGCGTACGGTTTGGATATCGTGAGAGATAAACACCATGGCAAGATTGAGTTCTTTTTTCAAGTCCGCCAATAAGTTTAACACCTGAGCACGAACGGATACGTCTAATGCAGAAGTCGGTTCATCCGCAACAATCAGTTTTGGATTCAGTGCTAGAGCACGTGCGATTGCCACACGTTGTTTTTGACCGCCCGATAAACGAGTTGGCTCAACTTGTGCTGCAGAACGTGGTAAACCGACGCGAGAAAGCAAATCATACACACGTTTTTCCCGTTCATGGGGTTGTAACACATTGTGAATATCCATTGGGTCACGCAAAATATCCAACACTTTCATACGAGGATTCAGTGCGGTTGCCGGGTCTTGGAAAATGACCGACACTTGGCGACCGAATTGTTTTCTCGCTTCTGAGCTGCCATATTGCATTTGTAAACCGTTGAATTTCACTAAACCAGATGTCGGTTTAAGCAATCCTATGATTACGTTAGCTAAGGTAGATTTTCCGCAGCCAGACTCCCCAACTAAACCAATGGTTTCCCCCGCTTTAATACCAAGGCTCACATTGTTTACTGCTGTGAATTTTTTACGTCCAAACAACGAACCGTCACGAGAAGGAAATTGCACCACGATATTTTCTAAATCGATGATGTTTTGTTCTTTAATGACTTTAATACTACTGCTCATATTATGCTCCTTTCGCTTCCGTTACAGGCTCAGCTAAATGAGAAGCCCACAAGTGAGACGGCTCGCCTTCCACGGCGGTTAATATCAATTTTTGATCCGGATTTGCATCTGGTCGCAATGAACGACTTGCAAAACGGTCACCTACAGCAAAATCGTAAGGTGATGGTACGCTGCCCGGAATTTGATATAAACGTTTCGCACGGACTTCGGTTGAAAGTACAGAACCCAATAAGCCACGGGTATATTCGTGTGTTGGATTAGCAAGCAATAAGGATGTTGGTGCCATTTCGACCACTTGTCCTGCATACATTACGGTAATGTGGTGAGCTAATTGAGCAACTAAGGCTAAATCGTGGCTGACAAACACCATAGCAAACCCCAGTTTTTCACGTAATTCATTCAATAATTTCACCACTTCTGCTTGAACGGTTACGTCTAAGGCGGTTGTTGGTTCATCGGCGATTAATAATTTCGGCTCACGAGTTAATGCCATTGCAATCACCACACGTTGACGTTGACCACCAGAAAGCTCATGCGGATAACGGTTCAATACTTTTTCAGGATCAAGGTGTACCCATTCCAACAGTTTTTCTGCGGTATGGTGGCTGCCACGTTTAATGAGCTGTGCCATTTGATCTTTAATACGCATTGATGGGTTTAACGCACTTAAAGAGTCTTGGTAAATCATCGCAATTTCAGAACCACGCAATTCACTTAAATTGTTAGAATTGAGCAAGCTATGTTGTTTGCCACTGCGATCAGTGAAAAGCACTTCCCCAGTAATTTTTGCTGTTTTTGGTAACAAGCCCATGATAGAGAACGCAGTAATAGATTTACCACAACCAGACTCACCAACTAATCCCATGGTTTCCCCTTCATTTACGGTGAAACTGATGTTATCAACCAATGGAATTTCACCATAACGATTCGGGAAACGAATAGATAAATTTTTCACTTGTAAAATCGGTTTTGCATTTGGATCTAATTGCATACGATTCGTACGTGTGATTTCTTTTTCATGTAATTTGAGTAAGTAACGTTTTAATGCAAGACCTTCAGAAAGTGCTTCTTGTACGTCGGTAGAAAGACGTTCATCTGATTTACCTTCTGGTTTTTTACCGCCTTTCAAGCGCGGGTTAACCAAAGCATCAGTAAGACCTTCCGCTAAGATATTTAAGGCTAATACGGTTAAAAGAATCATGACACCCGCAAAGGTTGTCGCCCACCATGCACCGTTTAATACGATATTACGACCTTCAGAAAGGATGTTACCCCATGAAGGATGTGGTGGTTGTACACCTGCGCCTAAGAAAGAAAGCGAGGCTTCGAATACAATGGCATCTGCCACCATTACAGTTGCGAAGACTAAAACCGGTGCCGCGGTATTACGTACAACGTGTTTGAGAAGAATATAAGTACGGCTACCACCAATAACACGCTCCGCACGCACATAGTCTTCATCCCATTGTGATACCACATTCGCACGAACCACACGAGCAAGTTGCGGGGTATAAACCACGGCAATGGTGATGATAATGACCGGCACTGAGTTACCAAAGGTTGCTAATAACACTGCCGCTAATGCGATACCTGGGAAGGCCATTAAAATATCCATTAAGCGCATGATAATTTCATTGCCCCATTTCTCGGATGTGGCTGCAGTTGCACCTAAAATACTACCGAAAATAATGGCGCAAGCTACCGCACCTAAACCGATAAATAAGGACGTTTGGGCACCATAAACAATACGAGAGAAAATATCACGACCAAGTCGATCAGTCCCAAACCAATATTCCGCACTTGGAGCACGCATACGTGCGATCACTTCTAATGGATCATGTGTTGCTACCCAAGGGGCAAATACCGCCACTAAAGCAACGAAAACTAAGAATAATAATGAAATTTTTGATGCGGTGGAAAGTGCTCGGAATCTCGCACCGCTTGCAGCTAATCGATCTGCTAAACCTTGACGAAACATTATAGACTCCGAATTTTAGGGTTAATCAACACATAGAGAATATCAACGATAATATTCACTAAAACGAAGGTAAAGGCGATTGTCAGAACCACCCCTTGTACTAAGTGTAAGTCATGATTGACGATACCGTTAAAAATCAATTTACCCATGCCCGGTAAGTCAAAGATTTGTTCGATAACTACCGCACCACCAAGTAAGTAGCCTACGCGTAAACCTAATACTGTTACTGGTGTGATTAATGCATTACGTAATACGTTGTGACGAATAACAGTTGCATAAGGCACACCGTTACCAATCGCCGTTCTCACATAGTCTTTATCCATTTCTTCAACCATGGTTGTACGCACTACACGAATTAATGACGCACACACCGGCACGGCAAGCGCAAGAGATGGCAAAATCATGGAATTGATATACCCCATTGGGCTTTCGCTGAATGGCACAAAACCACCAGAAGGCAACCAATCTAATTCCAAAGAGAACCATTGAATAAGTAAGATACCTAACCAGAATGATGGTGTTGCAACCGCTGCAACAGAGATTAAACGAATCACTTGGTCAACCCAGCTATCACGATAAAGTGCGGCTAGTACACCTAATGAGAAAGAGACTACTGCCGCAAACACCACACCAATTAAGGTAAGTTGTAAAGTGATTGGGAAAGATTTCGCTAACATACTACTGATCGGTAATTCTGGTGGCATCGTCACACCAAAATCCAATACAAGTAAATTACCTAAGAAACGAAAATATTGAACAAAGAGTGGATCATTTAAGCCATGTGATTCGCGGTAAAGTTGTTTTGCCGCTTCACTAGCACTTTCGCCCAATGCCACCGTAGCGGGATCACCTGGTGTGAATTGAAGCACCACAAAAACGAGTGCTGTTACACCAAGAATCATGACTGGCAAGGCCATCAATCGGCGTAACAATAATCGAAGTATCATTTCCATCTGACTTCTCCTATTCTAGCTTGAGAAATTCGTTAGCTTCAAAAATGAAGCGAAACAATCAAATTCAAAAACAAAATGAATTACAGTAATCATAATGTTCAGCCTAAGCCCTGTCAATCCAAGTACATAGAGCAAAATTCAAATCTGTGATCGGCTTCACAAAGATTTTTTTGAAATGAAATTGAGAGAAAAAATGATTGAAAAATAGAGAGAAAAATGACCGCACTTTGGTGTTAAAAAGAAAGAAAAAAGGCTGTTGATTACTCAACAGCCAAAACATTAAATTAAAAAGTGCTTTTATTTACGGCCCACACCGAGGAAAGATAAACCGGTTGTTGCCAATGGTTGATAGCCTTCAAGGCTACTATCATCCCATGCAGAAGGAAGTTTACGATGAACAATCGGATAAAGTGGTACTTCAGCCGCAATGATATTAATCGCTTCTTCCCATGATTTTTTCGCTTCAGCGTGATCTTTTGCTCTCACAGCTGCATTGAGTAATTCAGTCACTTTCGCAAATTCAGGGGTGTTGCTCCAGCGGAAACGACGTTTCGGCCATACATCACCACGATACCACCAGCTTAAAAGCAAGTCTAAGTCATCACCGAACACTGATGGGTCACCTGGAGCGATTGCCACTTCATACACACCTGGATCCACGTTGTTGCTGTATAACGCACCTGATTGTAAGTGTTGTAAAGTCACTTTCACACCTGGAATCTTGTTCCAAGACTCTAAAATTAACGGTGCAGATTCTTTCACCCAGTCATGGTCGGTTGCGAGCAATTCAAATTTAAGCTCAGTCACACCAGCTTCTTTTAGTAATGCTGCTGCTTTTTCCGGATCATAAGGATATTGAGTTGATGCCTTAATATAATCTGGGTGAGTTGTTTGTAAGTATGATGTTGCAGCTTCTGCATTACCATCAAATACAATATCAACAAGTTTGTCAGTGTTTAAACCATAGTGTAACGCTTGACGTACTTTTGGATTGTTAAACGGAGCTTTCTCACAGTTAAACATTAAGAATAACAAGCCGAAAGATTGAACGGATTGCACTTGTTGTTTTTTGTTTTTCAAGCGACTAATGTCTAAATAAGGCACGCTTTCCATTGCTTGAGTACGTTTAGACTCTTGTGCAGTTACACGAGCTGCGGCATCAGAAAGTAATAACCAAGACATTTTTTCAACTTGCGCTGGATATTTACCATTGTAAGGTTCATACGCTTCAAAGACGATTTTGTCATCTTTCACTGCTGAAACAAATTTGAATGGACCTGAACCAATTGGGTGTGCATCAAATGCAGATTGACCGACTTTGTCGATTACGTGTTTCGGTACAATTTTCACGCAAGTTAAACGGTTAGCAAATAAAGCAAATGGATATTTCAACTTAAATTCCACCACTTTATCATCCACAGCTTTCACACTTTCAATGAAATCAATAAACATCACAAATAAAGATTTATTGGCTGGATCCATAATACGATTGAAAGAATATACAACGTCTTCAGTGGTGACTGGAGATCCGTCATGGAAGGTTGCGCCTTCACGTAAAGTAATACGCCATGTTGTTTCATCAACTTGTTCTGGCTCTTTTCCTGCTAAAGCAAGATAAGGTTCACGAGTTGCAGGATGCAAATCCACCAAACCTTCAAAAATGTGCAAGTTTGCTGCATAAGGTGAAGCACCACTTGATGTCATTGGGTCAAAACCAGTAGAAAGCGGATAAGCAATCCCTGCTTCAATGGTTTTACCTTTAATTTCTGCAGCAAAGGCTTTTGGTGCAAATGTGCCTAACGTACCACTAAATGCAAGACCTGCCCCCACGCCAGCCATAAGTTTCATAAAATGACGACGAGATTCATTAGTTTCAAAGGAAAAATGCTTTGTCATACTAAACTCCTGATGAGTAATAAAATCATATTTTGGGTTTTTAAACCTAGCCAAACATTTCATTCGAAAATGAAGTAAAGCAATCAAATCTTAGAATAAAATGATTTACATCGATCATAATCATCTTCGCTTCATTCTGTCAAAGGGGAAATATTGAATGTGTGATCTACTTCACAGAGTTTTTTTCGTAACTTAAAACAAAAGTTTTTGGCTATGCATAAACTGTTATAAATAGTTTTTAAC
>CAJPKS010000112.1:0-5961 GCA_905371285.1 Haemophilus sp. HMSC068C11
TCCAAATACTATAACAAAATCCCACTCTCTGCTTTAGCAATACCGACACCTGTTTGTTATGAAAAAACGTCATTAAAATTGACCGCACTTTTATCTCAACAAGTGCAATCATTCTTGAAATAATTCTAATTCACGTTCACAATGAACGAACATTCATATTTTATAGACTGAAGCTTTTTTTACTTCAGTATTTTCTCATAAGGCTCGCATTATGTCCGATCAACAAACCGATACACAAACTTCCTCAAATAATAAATCTCAACAACGTAAAAAAGGGCTTTCTATTTTTATTCTTTCGCTTCTTCTGATTTCGATCGGCTCTGCGGCTTATTGGTATTTCTTTATTAAAGGCTTTGAAGAAACGGAAGATGCCTATGTCAGCGGCAATCAGGTGATGGTCTCAGCACAGGTGGCAGGAAATATTGCGAAAATTAATGTCGATAATATGGATCCCGTACAAGCAGGCGATGTGTTATTAGAATTGGATGACACCAATGCCAAATTGAGTTTTGAGCAAGCAAAAAGCAATTTAGCCAATGCAGTTCGCCAAGTTTCTCAACTGAATTACACCGTAAAACAATTGAAATCTGCTGTTCGTGCGAATGAAATTACCCTTGCTCAAGCGCAAGGAAATTTGAACCGTCGTGTGCAATTAGTCAAAGATGGCGCAATAGATAAAGAATCATTCCAACACGCGAAAGAAGCGGTTGAACTCGCCAAAGCAAACTTAACGACTTCACAAAACCAACTTGAGGCAAATCAAGCCTTATTGTTAGACGGGCCTTTAAGTGAACAGCCGCAAATTCAAAGTGCGGTCAGTAATTTTAAACAAGCTTGGTTGAATTTAGAACGCACAAAAATCCGCAGTCCAATTAAAGGCTATGTGGCTCGTCGCAATGCGCAAGTAGGACAAGCAGTTTCTGTTGGTGGCGCTTTAATGGCAGTGGTTACCACCGATCAAATGTGGTTAGACGCCAACTTCAAAGAAACACAATTAACCCATATGCGAATTGGTCAACCGGTTAAAATTCACTTCGATCTCTACGGAAAAGATAAAACCTTTGATGGTAAAGTTGTCGGAATTGAAATGGGTACAGGCAGTGCATTCTCATTATTGCCTACTCAAAATGCGACCGGTAACTGGATCAAAGTGGTGCAACGCGTGCCTGTGCGTATTCAATTAGATCCTCAACAACTGGCTGAAAACCCATTACGTATTGGACTTTCTGCCACCGTGAAAGTGGATGTGAGTGATAGCCAAGGCGAAACCTTGCGTAACCAAGCACCAACCACAACGCTTTATTCCACGAATGTGCTGCAATATGATGAAAGTGCGGTCAATAATTTGATCGAATCTATTATTCGCGACAATAGCTATTAGGTTTCGTTATGCCGCAATCTCATTTCAAGCCGCTACAAGGCGGTGCGTTAGCGATGCTCACATTGGTGCTTTCATTAGCCACCTTTATGCTCGTGTTAGACTCCACCATCGCCAACGTAGCCATTCCAACTATTGCTGGTGATTTGGGTGCGTCGTCGAGTCAAGGAACCTGGGTGATCACCTCGTTTGGTGTGGCAAATGCTATTTCAATTCCGATTACAGGCTGGCTAGCAAAACGTTTTGGTGAAGTGCGGTTATTTTTAATCTCAACCTTATTATTCGTGTTGGCCTCTTGGCTTTGTGGCATTTCACACAGTTTGGAAATGTTGATCATTTTTCGTGTCCTTCAAGGTGCAGTAGCGGGTCCCATCATTCCCCTTTCTCAAAGTTTATTATTAAATAACTACCCGCCAGAAAAACGCGGAATGGCATTGGCTTTTTGGTCAATGACGATAGTGGTCGCCCCGATTTGTGGTCCAATTTTAGGCGGTTGGATCAGCGATAATATTCATTGGGGTTGGATCTTTTTCATCAATGTCCCCATTGGATTGGCCGTCGTCTTAATGAGTTGGAAGATTCTAGGCAATCGAGAAAGCCAAATTTCTCATCAACCTATTGATACCGTAGGGCTTGTTTTACTGGTTCTCGGCGTAGGTTGTTTACAATTAATGCTGGACCAAGGAAGAGAGCAAGATTGGTTTAATTCAACGGAGATTATTGTTCTCACCGTGATTGCGGTCGTGTGTTTGATTGCACTCACCATTTGGGAACTCACTGATGACAATCCCGTTGTAGATATTTCACTGTTCAAATCACGCAATTTTAGCGTAGGCTGCCTTTCAACCAGTCTCGCCTTTTTGGTGTATTTAGGGTCTGTTGTGCTTATCCCACTTCTACTCCAACAAGTTTATGGCTACACCGCCACCTGGGCAGGGCTCGCAGCTGCCCCAGTGGGATTATTACCGATTTTACTGTCTCCTATCATCGGTAAATTTGGGCATAAAATTGATATGCGAATTTTAGTCACGATCAGCTTTATGGTTTATGCCCTAACTTTCTATTGGCGAGCCGTGACCTTTGAGCCTAGCATGACCTTTGCCGATGTTGCATTGCCACAATTTGTGCAAGGTTTAGCGGTCGCCTGCTTCTTTATGCCGCTGACCACCATCACGCTTTCGGGTTTACCACCCGAAAAAATGGCTTCGGCATCGAGCTTATTTAATTTCCTTCGAACCCTTGCCGGTTCAGTGGGGACATCCCTCACAACATTTATGTGGTATAACCGCGAAGCCGTGCATCATACCCAACTCACTGAAGCGATTAATCCATACAACCCGATTTCTCAACAATTCTTCCAAACCATGACAAGTTTGGGTTTAAGTGAAGAACAAACTGCCACCTACCTCGCGAAACAAATCACCGCTCAAGGCTTTATTATTGGCGCTAATGAGATCTTCTGGTTATCTGCGATAATTTTCTTAGCATTATTTGTTATCGTCTGGTTCGCCAAACCACCTTTTGGAAATCGCCATTAAAAAATCTCAAAAAAATAACCGCACTTTGATGATGTTCAAAAGTGCGGTTGTTTTTTCTAGCCTTTTGCTAAGATGTCTTTGAGGAATCTCGCAGTATGAGAACCTTTGACTTTAGCCACGTCTTCCGGTGTGCCTGTCGCGATGATTTGACCACCGCCACTGCCCCCTTCAGGACCAAGATCCACAATCCAGTCTGCGGTTTTGATCACATCTAAGTTGTGTTCGATCACCACGATAGTATTGCCTTGATCGCGCAAGCGGTGTAACACTTCGAGAAGTTGTTTAATATCGGCGAAATGCAGACCAGTTGTCGGTTCATCCAAAATATAAAGGGTTTTACCGGTATCGCGTTTTGAAAGCTCCGTTGCTAACTTAACGCGTTGTGCCTCACCACCTGAAAGTGTGGTAGAAGACTGACCTAAACGAATATAAGACAAGCCTACATCCATTAGGGTTTGCAATTTACGCGCAATCATTGGGATCGCATCAAAAAACTCACGGGCTTCTTCTACTGTCATATCTAATACTTGGTGAATAGTTTTACCTTTGTATCGGATCTCCAAGGTTTCACGGTTATAGCGTTTACCTTTACATTGATCACAAGGCACATACACATCCGGTAAGAAGTGCATTTCCACTTTTAGCACACCATCACCTTGGCATGCTTCACAACGACCACCGCGTACGTTAAAACTAAAGCGTCCTGGATTATAACCACGCGCACGCGCTTCTGGTACGCCCGCAAATAATTCACGAATTGGGGTAAATAAGCCCGTGTAAGTCGCTGGGTTAGAACGCGGTGTACGACCGATCGGACTTTGGTTAATATCGATCACTTTATCGAAATATTCCAAGCCTTCAATGGATTTATAAGGCGCAAAATCCGTTTTTTCCGCACGATTTAAGGCGTTTTGAGCCAATGGGAATAACGTATCATTAATTAGCGTTGATTTACCTGAACCTGATACCCCCGTAATACAAGTAAATAAACCCACTGGAATCTCTAAGTTCACGCCTTTCAGATTGTTCCCTGTCGCACCTTTTAATTTTAGAAGTTTGCTTTTATCAAGTGCGGTTCGTTTTTTCGGAATTTCGATTTTTTCTTCACCCGATAAGAACTTACCCGTAATAGAATTTGGGTTCGCCATGATTTCTTTGGCGGTACCTTGCGCAATCACTTGACCACCATGCACACCTGCCCCTGGGCCAATATCAATAATATGATCCGCTTCTCGAATGGCATCTTCATCATGTTCCACCACAATTACGGTGTTACCCAAATTACGCAAATGAATCAGCGTATTTAACAGACGTTCATTATCGCGTTGATGCAAACCGATAGAAGGCTCATCCAACACATACATGACGCCAACTAAGCCTGCACCAATCTGACTCGCAAGACGAATACGTTGCGCTTCACCGCCCGAAAGGGTCTCAGCTGAGCGAGAAAGGGAAAGATAATTCAAACCCACATTCACTAAAAATTCTAACCGCTCTCTGATCTCTTTCAGAATTTTTTCTGCAATTTGTGCTTTTTGACCGGTTAAGGTGAGCCCTTGGAAAAACTCAAGGCTTTCACCAATGCTTTTCTCTGAAATTTGTGGCAAGTTAATGCTGCCAATATACACGTTTCGAGCTTCAGGGCGAAGACGCGAGCCGCCACAATCTGCACAAGGTCGGTTACTGATATTTTTCGCCAATTCTTCGCGTACAGACATGGATTCCGTTTCTTTATAACGGCGCGCCATATTATTTAAAATCCCTTCAAAAGGATGTTTACGGATCACCACATCGCCACGGTCATTCATGTATTGGAATTCAATTTCTTCCTTGCCTGAACCGTGCATCACAATATCTTTAATTTTTTGTGACAAATCTTCGTATGGCGTTTCAATATCAAATTTATAATGTTTTGCTAACGAGGTAAGCATTTGATAGTAATAGAAATTGCGACGATCCCAACCTTTCACCGCACCGCCTGCGAGAGAAATGCTTTCATTTTGCACCACACGGCTTTCATCGAAGAACTGCTGAACACCTAAGCCATCACAAGTCGGACACGCCCCTGCCGGGTTATTAAATGAGAACAAGCGAGGCTCTAATTCGGGTACGGAATAGCCACAATGCGGACAAGCAAAATTCGCCGAGAAAACCAACTCTTCAGCTTTAGGATCATCCATATCAGCCACCACAGCCGTACCGCCTGAAAGCTCCAAAGCCGTTTCAAAAGATTCTGCCAAACGTGTGGCTAAATCTGACCGCACTTTAAAACGGTCCACCACCACTTCAATGGTATGTTTTTTCTGTAAAGCAAGTTCTGGTGGATCAGATAAATCACAGATTTCACCGTCAATTCTTGCGCGAATATAACCTTGTGCCGCTAAACTATCTAACAACTTAACATGCTCACCTTTACGGTTTTTCACTACAGGCGCAAGCAACATCATTTTGCTTTCTTCAGGCAAGCTTAAGACTTTATCCACCATTTGGCTGATGGTTTGTGCCGTTAATGGCACATCATGATCTGGACAACGCGGCTCCCCTACGCGAGCAAATAACAAACGCAGATAATCATAAATTTCTGTGATCGTGCCCACGGTTGAACGCGGGTTATGAGAAGTAGATTTTTGCTCAATAGAAATCGCTGGCGACAAGCCCTCAATTGAATCCACATCCGGCTTTTCCATCAAAGAAAGGAACTGACGCGCATAAGCAGAGAGCGATTCTACATAACGGCGCTGCCCTTCCGCATAAAGCGTATCAAATGCTAAAGAAGATTTGCCCGAACCGGACAAGCCTGTAATCACAATTAATTTATCGCGTGGAATGGTTAAATTGATGTTTTTAAGGTTGTGAGTTCTAGCCCCACGAATGTCGATAGTATCCATAAAAAAAGCGATTGCCTTAAGAAAATAAATTCAAAAATTGCGACCATTATCGCATATTTCAATATCTGTGCAAATATCCAGTTAATTTTTATGGATCTTTTGTTTCATTTAAGGCAAAATAGCCAAAATTTTTCACCTTATTTCTAAAATATAGAGG
>CAJPKS010000113.1:0-5954 GCA_905371285.1 Haemophilus sp. HMSC068C11
ATTTAAAAATATTGATTAAGTGAAATGGATTGGAAATAAAAAAACCGCTCTAAAAGAGCGGTTAATTTTTTAGCTATTTTGATTAGCCTTTGTAGTTGTATACGTGTGCAACTAAGTCTAATACTTTGTTTGAGTAACCAGTTTCGTTATCGTACCAAGATACTAATTTAACGAAAGAGTCAGTTAATGCGATACCCGCATCAGCATCAAATACAGAAGTTAAAGCACAACCGTTGAAGTCTGTAGAAACTACTGCATCTTCAGTGTAACCTAAAACGCCTTTTAATTCGCCGTTGAAAGTTTTACCTTCAGCTGCATCTTTGATTGCTTGTTTGATTTGTTCGTAAGTTGCTGGTTTTTCTAAGTTTACAGTTAAGTCAACTACAGATACGTTTGGAGTAGGAACACGGAACGCCATACCAGTTAATTTACCGTTTAATGCTGGTAATACTTTACCAACAGCTTTCGCAGCACCGGTAGATGAAGGGATGATGTTTTGTGATGCACCACGACCACCACGCCAGTCTTTAGCTGATGGACCATCAACAGTTTTTTGAGTCGCTGTTGTTGCGTGAACAGTAGTCATTAAACCATCTTTGATACCGAAAGTTTCGTGAACAACACGTGCTAAAGGTGCTAAACAGTTTGTAGTACAAGAAGCGTTAGACACAATATCTTGACCTGCGTATGCACCAAAGTTTACACCACGTACGAACATTGGTGTGCTATCTTTAGAAGGACCAGTTAATACGACTTTTTTCGCACCAGCAGTGATGTGTTTGCGTGCTGTTTCATCAGTTAAGAACAAACCTGTTGCTTCAACTGCAACATCAACGCCGATCGCACCCCAGTTAAGGTTTGCAGGATCACGTTCAGAAGTAACACGGATAGTTTTACCGTTTACGACTAAGTTACCGTCTTTAACTTCAACAGTACCGTCAAAACGACCGTGAGTTGAATCGTATTTCAACATGTAAGCCATGTATTCAACGTCGATTAAGTCGTTGATAC
The DNA here is from genome assembly GCA_905371285.1 of Haemophilus sp. HMSC068C11. GTDB lineage: Bacteria > Pseudomonadota > Gammaproteobacteria > Enterobacterales > Pasteurellaceae > Haemophilus_D. The sequence continues at coordinate 1,012 of CAJPKS010000113.1, forward strand.
CTACAACTTCGATGTCATCGCGATGTTGTGCTGTACGGAATACGATACGACCGATACGGCCGAAACCGTTGATACCAATTTTAATAGCCATAAGATTTTCACCTTCTATTTTTTAAGTTAAACAAAATCGTTGCTCTAACGAGTTCTCGTGGATTATAGCATGGGCATTTTGATAAAAAAAAGGGTATATACCACTTTTTTGTGATCTCGATCACTTTTTAACAATTTGGTAAAACAAATGAAAATTTGACCGCACTTTTCATTTTCTTTTTGTATAATAAAAACAAACAACAATAAGAGGTTTCAATTATGTCTCAAGGTAATTTATATATTCTTTCTGCACCGAGTGGGGCGGGCAAGTCATCATTAATTTCAGCGTTATTAGAAAAAAATCAAGGCACGAAAAAAATGGTGTCCATTTCACACACAACGCGTTCACCTCGACCAGGCGAAAGTCATGGTGTGCATTATTATTTTGTTTCAGTAGAAGAATTTGAAACCTTAATTGAAAAAGGCCACTTCTTAGAATATGCAAAAGTGTTTGGCGGTAATTATTACGGCACTTCATTGCCAGCAATTGAAGAAAACTTAGCAAAAGGCATTGATGTGTTTTTAGATATTGACTGGCAAGGTGCACAGCAAATTCGTCAAAAAGTACCTTCTGTAAAAAGCATTTTTATTTTGCCTCCATCATTGCCAGAATTGGAGCGTCGCTTGGTTGGACGCGGACAGGATAGCAAAGAGGTCATTGCTGAGCGAATGTCAAAAGCAATCAGCGAAATTTCGCATTATGATGAATATGATTACGTTATTGTGAATGATAATTTTGAACAGGCATTGGCAGATTTACAAAGCATTTTGCAGGCAGAACGCTTGACCAAAGCTTATCAACAAACAGAAAATGCGGACTTAATTCATCAGCTACTAGCAAAATAAGCTTGAATTGAGTACAATATTTTCCCTTTATAGACATTATTTTTAACATCGGAGTAAAACATGGCTCGAGTGACTGTGCAAGATGCAGTAGAAAAAATTGGTAACCGTTTTGATTTAATTTTAACCGCCGCTCGTCGTGCGAGACAATTAGAGTTACATCAAAGTGAGCCGTTAGTGCCGGAAGATAACGATAAACCAACTGTAATCGCATTACGTGAAATCGAAAAAGGGTTAATCAACCAAGAAATCATGGATGCAAAAGAGTATTTAGATGCGGCAGCTTCTCAACGTAGCGAAGAAGTGGCTGTAGCGTTAATCGCAGAATAATCTCATTAAAGTGCGGTCAAAATTAAAGCTATTTTGATCGCCTAGTCTTTCTCTCTACAAAAAGTCAGGTGTCCTTTGGAATTGTTTGCAGATTTAGATCGAATTATTCAGGGGTATTTGCCCGCCGATAAAATTGAATTAATCAAACGTGCATTCGTCATTGCGCGAGATGCTCACGAAGGACAATTTCGCTCAAGCGGCGAACCTTACATTACTCACCCTGTTGCAGTAGCTTCAATTATTGCGGAAATGCATTTAGACCATGAAGCAATCATGGCTGCATTATTGCATGATGTTATCGAAGATACCCCTTATACCGAATCCCAATTAAAAGATGAATTTGGTGCTAGCGTAGCCGAAATTGTTGACGGCGTATCGAAACTAGATAAATTGAAATTCCGTACCCGCCAAGAAGCACAGGTTGAAAACTTCCGCAAAATGATTTTAGCGATGACTCGAGATATTCGCGTCGTCTTAATCAAACTGGCTGACCGTACCCATAATATGCGAACGTTGGGTTCATTGCGTCCGGATAAACGCCGTCGTATCGCAAAAGAAACTCTAGAGATTTACTGTCCCTTAGCCCACCGTTTAGGCATCGAACATATCAAGAATGAATTAGAAGATTTATCTTTTGAAGCTATGCACCCCCGCCGTTATGAAGTACTTAAAAAGTTCGTCGAACAAGCGCGTGGTTCTCGTCAAGAATTGATTCAACGCATATCTAATGATATTTCACAACGTCTTGATAATGTAGGCATTACAAATCGTATTTGGGGACGTGAAAAACATCTCTATAAAATTTACCAAAAAATGCGCACGAAAGATCAGAAATTCCATTCTATTATGGATATTTATGCTTTCCGCGTTATTGTGAATTCGGTTGATGATTGCTATCGCGGGTTGGGGCAAATGCATAGTTTGTATAAACCTCGCCCTGGTAAAGTGAAAGATTATATTGCTGTGCCTCGTGCAAATGGCTACCAAGCACTGCAAACGTCAATGATTGGCCCTCATGGGGTGCCCGTAGAAGTTCATCTTCAGACTGAAGAAATGGAACAGGTTGCTGAAATGGGAGTTACCGCCCATTGGGTGTATAAAGAAGGTGGTAAAAACGATAGCACCACCGCTCAAGTACGTGCGCAACGTTGGTTGCAAAGCTTAGTGGATATTCAACAAAACGTGGGTAACTCCTTTGAGTTTATTGAGAACGTAAAATCTGAGTTTTTCCCGAAAGAAATCTATGTCTTTACGCCGAAAGGTCGTATCGTTGAATTACCAATGGGCGCAACAGCTGTCGATTTTGCTTATGCAGTGCATTCTGATGTGGGAAATCATTGTGTTGCGGCAGTAGTAGAGCATAAACCTTATCCGTTATCACAAGCTTTAGAGTCTGGTCAAACCGTTGAGATTGTGACCAGTGAAAATACTCATCCAAACGTTAGCTGGTTAAACTTTGTAGTAACTGCTCGTGCAAGAACTCGTATTCGTCATTTCTTAAAATTATTGCGTGCAGATGATGCCGTTCAAACTGGTAAAAAACAGCTAGAAATGGCCCTAAAACCACATTATCTCTCTGAGGTTTCTGAAGAGAAAATCCAAGCGTTACTAAATGAATTGAATCTCTCAAGCCTCAATGAGCTTTTTGAGGAAATCGGCGTAGGTAACCAAATGTCGAGTGTCATTGCTCATCAATTAATGGATGAAGCTATTGAAATTGATGTGGATGGTGTGTCTGAAAATACACAAAGTACACTAACATTGAGCCGAGATGGCGAAATGAAAGCGTCTTTCGCTCAATGTTGTCATCCAATTCCGGGTGATCCGATCGTGGCATTAAGTACGGCGAAGAAAGGTGTGGTTGTACATCATCAAGCTTGTTCTAATTTAACGTCAGGTAATGCCAAAGATTTCACCGCGGCAAAATGGGAAGAGGCTGAAAGTGCGGTCAATTTTGATGCCGAATTACACATTGAAATGCTTAATGAACAAAATGTATTAGGTAGCCTCATGACAGCGGTCGCGACTTGTGAAAGTAATATTCAAAGTATTTGGACGGAAGAATTAGAGAATAATCTGCTATTAGTCATTATCCAAGTTGGCGCGAGAGATATCTATCATTTAGAAAACATTATGCGAAAAATCAAACAAATTACCAGTGTGATTCGTTTGAAGCGCAATATTAATGAAGCATAATGAGCACGCAACTTCTCGATGCCGTTCCCCTAACCACTTTATCTGGTGTAGGCGCGGCAATCTCCGATAAATTAAGCCGTCTTGGAATTCATAATCTCCAAGACTTGCTTTTTCATTTACCTATCCGTTATGAAGATCGCACGAGAATAACACCCATTGCTGATCTTCGTCCTGAACAATATGCCACCATTGAAGGGGTTGTCCAAACCTGTGAAGTTGCCTTTGGGCGCCGTCCTATTTTAACCGTAAGTCTTTCTGATGGAACGAGCAAGATTATGCTCCGTTTTTTCAATTTTAATGCGGGGATGAAAAACAGTTTTCAGATTGGTACGCGCGTCAAAGCGTTTGGTGAAATTAAACGCGGGCGTTTTATGGCAGAAATTCATCATCCTGAATATCAAATCATACGGGATAATGCGCCATTGGTTTTAGAGGAAACGCTCACGCCTATTTATTCCACAACGGAAGGTTTAAAACAAAATTCATTACGTAAGCTAACCGATCAAGCATTGGCTTTACTCGATAAAATCCAATTAACGGAAATTTTACCTAATGAATTTAATCCACATCCTTTTAGCTTAAAGGAGGCTATTCGATTTCTGCATCGTCCGCCGCCAGATATCTCATTAGATATTTTGGAGAAAGGACAACATCCCGCACAGCAACGACTTATCTTTGAAGAGCTTCTTGCTCATAATCTTGCGATGCAAAAAGTGCGGTTGGGTACGCAGCAGTTTTTAGCGTTGCCATTGCATTATCAAACTGATTTGAAGCAACGTTTTCTAGCTTCTTTACCTTTTCAACCAACGAATGCTCAAAATAGAGTAGTAGCAGATATTGATCAGGATTTAGCAAAAAATTATCCGATGATGCGACTTGTTCAGGGCGATGTGGGTTCGGGAAAAACATTGGTAGCAGCCTTAGCCGCGTTATTAGCGATTGATAATGGCAAACAAGTGGCTTTAATGGCGCCAACAGAGATTTTAGCGGAACAGCATGCAAATAATTTCCGCCGTTGGTTAGAACCTTTTGGTATTGAAGTAGGCTGGTTAGCAGGTAAGGTAAAAGGAAAAGCTCGCCAAGCGGAATTGGAAAAAATTAAGTCCGGTGCGGTACAAATGGTGGTGGGCACACATGCTTTGTTCCAAGAAGAAGTGGAATTTGCGGATTTAGCCTTGGTGATTATAGATGAACAGCATCGTTTTGGTGTGCATCAACGTTTGATGTTGCGAGAAAAAGGCGAAAAAGCAGGATTTTATCCGCACCAACTGATCATGACTGCAACACCAATCCCAAGAACATTAGCGATGACGGTTTATGCTGATCTTGATACGTCGATTATTGATGAATTACCTCCAGGTAGAACACCGATTACGACAGTGGTTATTTCTGAAGAGCGTCGAGATGAAATCGTTGCTCGAGTCAAAAATGCCTGTATTAATGAAAAACGTCAGGCTTATTGGGTTTGTACTTTAATTGATGAA
>CAJPKS010000114.1:0-5951 GCA_905371285.1 Haemophilus sp. HMSC068C11
CGTTTGCTTAAAAGTAGGCAAATATGCTATTCTACGCATCGTTTTTTATCAGATAAATTTTTAAAAATATGTCAAATACCGCACAAATTGCTATTGTTATGGGCTCAAAAAGCGATTGGGCAACCATGCAAGAAGCCACTCAAATTTTAGATGAACTCAATGTGGCATATCATGTTGAAGTCGTTTCCGCACATCGAACCCCCGATAAACTGTTTGAATTTGCTGAAAATGCACAAAAGAATGGTTACAAAGTGATCATTGCGGGTGCAGGTGGTGCAGCACACCTACCCGGTATGATTGCGGCTAAAACACTTGTGCCTGTATTGGGTGTCCCTGTTAAAAGTTCTATGTTAAGCGGTGTTGATAGTCTCTATTCTATCGTGCAAATGCCGAAAGGCATTCCTGTCGGTACGTTAGCGATTGGCCCTGCTGGTGCTGCTAATGCAGGATTACTCGCTGCACAAATTCTTGCAGGTTGGGATGAGGCGTTATTCGCTCGCCTACAAGTATTCCGTGAAAATCAAACCAATATGGTATTGGATAATCCTGATCCACGTACATAAAACGCCTTGCAATTTGACCGCACTTTTTAAAGTGCGGTTGTTTTTTTAGCTAGATTTGATGAGAAATTTTATGCAAAACTCTACCCTATATCCTACCGTTTATGTGCTTGGTAATGGTCAACTCGGCAGAATGTTACGTTACGCCGGCGCACCATTAGACATTCATGTTCAACCACTTGAGTTTAATGCGCCCGTATTTGATTTACCTAAAGATGCTATCATCACTGCAGAGATTGAACGTTGGGAAAAAACACCTTTAACTGAATTATTGGGCCATCATAAGAATTTCGTGAATCAGAATGTTTTCGGCTTATTGGCTGATCGTTTTACCCAAAAATCTTTACTGGATGAACTTAATCTTTCTACCTCGCCTTGGTGTTTATTAAAAGATAAAACGCAATGGAATGATATTTTCCAAACTATTGGCGAGAAAGTCGTCGTCAAACGTAGAACAGGCGGATATGATGGACGTGGTCAATGGATTATCAGCGATGAAAACAAAGCAGACATCACCGATGACTTATTTGGTGAAGTGATCGCAGAAAAATTCATTCCTTTTGATTATGAAGTCTCTATTGTAGGCGCAAGATTTAAAAATGGTGAAAAACGTTTCTATCCAGTGACACATAACCTACAGCAAAATGGCATTTTACGTTACAGTGTGACAGATATTTCATTCCCTCAACAACAAAGCCAACAAACTCAGGCTGAATCTATGCTCGGAAAAATCATGGACAAACTTGAATATGTGGGTGTAATGGCGATGGAATGCTTTGTAGTAGGAAATAAATTATTAATTAATGAACTTGCCCCTCGTGTGCATAACAGTGGACATTGGACGCAACTCGGCTGTGCCATTAGTCAATTTGAATTGCATCTACGTGCTTTATTAGATTTACCTACACCATCATTACAGCCCATTGCACCAAGTGTCATGGTCAATTTGATTGGTACAGAACATAATCCACAATGGTTGAACACACCGTTCTCCCAGTTACATTGGTATGGTAAGGAAGTTCGCCCAGGTAGAAAATTAGGTCATATCAATATTACGCATCCTGATAAAACAATCATTATTCAACAGCTTGAAAAACTTCGTCACGAACTCCCTGAAGACTATCAATCTGGTTTAAATTGGGCGATTGAGAAATTAAAATAATCGAAAAAAACAACCGCACTTTTTAATGAATATCTAAAAACATCAAAGTGCGGTTGATTTTTATCAGGTTCTTCTTGATAAAATCTATCGGCTGAAGTATAAAATTACTTATCTCACAACACATACATAAGGAAAAGCTATGTTTGAACATATCAAAGCGGCTCCGGCCGATCCTATCTTAGGCTTAGGCGAAGCATTCAAATCTGAAACGCGTGAAAATAAAATCAATTTAGGTATTGGCGTTTATAAAGATGCACAAGGTACAACACCGATTATGCGCGCGGTAAAAGAAGCCGAAAAACGCTTGTTTGATAACGAAAAGACTAAAAACTATCTGACTATCGATGGTATTGCCGATTATAACGAACGCACAAAAGAGCTCCTTTTCGGTAAAGATTCAGAAGTCATTAAAGCAAACCGTGCAAGAACTGCGCAAAGCTTAGGGGGTACTGGTGCATTACGCATTGCTGCGGAATTCATTAAACGCCAAACCAAAGCACAAAATGTGTGGATTAGTACGCCAACATGGCCAAACCACAATGCAATTTTCAATGCGGTAGGCATGACGATTCGTGAATATCGTTATTATGATGCTGAACGCAAAGCCCTTGACTGGGAACATTTACTTGAAGATTTAAGCCAAGCAAGCGAAGGCGATGTCGTGCTTTTACACGGTTGCTGCCACAACCCAACTGGTATTGACCCAACCCCAGAACAATGGCAAGAATTAGCCGCGCTTTCAGCGAAAAACGGCTGGTTACCACTCTTTGACTTTGCTTATCAAGGTTTAGCCAATGGTTTAGACCAAGATGCTTACGGTTTACGTGCTTTTGCAGCAAATCATAAAGAATTATTAGTGGCGAGTTCATTCTCTAAAAACTTTGGTTTATACAATGAGCGTGTAGGTGCTTTTACCCTTGTGGCTGAAAATGCAGAAATTGCTTCAACTGCATTAACACAGGTGAAATCAATTATTCGCACACTCTACTCTAACCCAGCATCTCACGGTGGGGCGACTGTAGCAACGGTGTTAAATGATCCACAACTTCGTCAAGAATGGGAAAATGAATTGACTGAAATGCGTGAACGCATCAAAAAAATGCGTCATTTATTCGTTCAGTTATTAAAAGAATACGGTGCAGAACAAGATTTCAGCTTTATCATGGAACAAAACGGTATGTTCTCTTTCAGCGGTTTATCACCTGAACAAGTTGATCGCTTAAAAGAAGAATTTGCGATTTATGCTGTTCGTTCTGGTCGTATCAATGTGGCTGGTATCACTGAAGACAATATTCGTTATTTATGCGAAAGCATCGTTAAAGTGCTTTAATCAATAAAAACAAAAAGTGCGGTCGAATTTGACCGCACTTTTTTCATCTCAACATAACAAAAGAAAAGGCAGATTTTACTCTGCCTTTTTATCAAATAATTACCATTGGTAACCGATGCTTCCACCCCAGTTTACATCACTGCGGGAATTGATACTTGCACCAACTTTAATCGAAATTTTGTTGTTATCAGAATTTCGGCCATAACCAACTGCGATTGCATTTTCATTGCGATAACCACCAACACCAACAGAAACTAAGCTTTTACCTGCTTCATTTGGACGTTGTAAGAAAGAAATCGCGGTTGCACCTGCAATACCTGCTCGTAATTTACGATCAACGTGATCAATTTTGTTGTCTAAACGATTGATGTTGTTATTAATGTTTTTCACAGCATTATCAACATAACGTTTATTTACTGCATCAGTTGGGTCTTTCGGATCAGCCACATTTACAATACGATTATTGTGCATATCTAATCCACCATGTGCATGGATAGTACCACCAACGTTAACGTCACCTGTTGTAGTTACATTTTTGAATGTCGGTGTGTCAGATACTGCAACACTTAACACTTTGCCTTTTTTGTGGGTTAATTTAATATTTTTACCCGCATCAAGTGTTAACTTATCCATTTTGGTTGCTGTAGACTGAACCGTTTCTTCTGCCACTTCATTTACAACAGTACCTTCAGATCCACTTGCAGTTACGTTAAATCCACGACCACCTGCATTTTTGATTTCATCTTTGGTTTTTTGTGAAAGATCCACTTTGTAATTGGTTACTGTGGTAACAGAAATACCATTTTTAACTTCTGTTTTTTCACCAACTGTTACTGTAACAGCATCAGAAGCTGCTTCAACAGAAGCTGAAGTATCTTTTGCATTAACGGTGTAAATAGTTTGATTATTCGCACCAGTTTCAGAAGAAACCTCTACATTCGTTCCAGCTTTTACTTCTGTTTTAGCTGCTGCAGCGGCTTTAGTAATATTGGTATTAAGCTCGTTCTTCGCTGCATATAATTGGCTACCATTCACAGCATCTTTACTATCTGCTGAAATTGTACCATTTGATACATTCGTGATTTTTTTATCACCTGCATTAATACCATCTTTATTGATCGTAACAGGTCCTACGGTGAGATTATTAGCTGTAACATTATTAACAGTAATATCATCTTTTAAATTCACTGTAATCTTAGCAGCATTATCACCATCTTCAACAACTACTTCGGTATTCGTACCATTTGCAAAATTCACTTTGCCATGGGTATTAATACGTGATGTTTCAGTACCATTATTTTGAATGTTAAAGCCTGCATTGTAATAAGCTTGGTATAATTGGCTACCATTTACCGCATCATTTGAAGTCGCCGTAATTCGACCCGCACCTACATTTTGGATTTGGCGAACTAGAGAGCCATCACCGACAGAAACTGCACCTTTTTGAGTTGAGGAAGTACCATTGTAGTTAACGGTTGTGCCTGTCGCCTTATCGTCAAAAGAAGATAAAGCTTTTGCTGTCGGATCAAAATTATTAGCTGCACTACTTGAATAAGAACCTAATGTCACAGAGTTTTCATGCGTACCTTTAGCTTGAGTACCAATCACTACTGCACTAACCCCAGAGACGTTACTAGATGTACCAAGAGCAATGGAATTAACCGCAGAAGAATTACTATCTTTACCAACCGCAACTGCATTCATTGATGAAGCATTAGCATTAGAGCCAGATGCCAATGCATCCACACCTGAAGCTTTAGATGCATAACCGAAAGCCATTGAACCTCTACCACTAGCATCTGCAGTATTACCTAATGCTGAAGCTCCTAAAGCACTCGCTTTAGCCCCATTACCTACAGCTGTCGAAACAACCCCACTTGCATTAGCTCCGGTACCTAGAGCCGCAGCACTTTGAGCGCCAGCGTAAGAACGACGTCCCAATGCTGTAGATTCTCGTCCTTCTGTCACTGCTTCTGAGCCCACAGCAATAGAATTATCTGCTCTAGCCGATGCACCACGACCTAATGCTGTTGCGCCCCATGCTGAAGCTGATGCACTATCACCAAAAGCAGAAGCACTTAGTGCGAGAGCTTTTGAGTTTCTACCAACAGCGGTTGCTAGAGAGCCTGTTGCATTTGCTGTTGCACCAAAGGCTGAAGCCCCTTCACCATCAGCATAAGATGCAACCCCTACAGCAGTTTGGCTATTTCCACCTACTTTCTCATTAGAGGTTTTTGCCATTAAACCGATAGCAACCGAGTTTGTACCTGTGCCACTTGATGCGCGATCACCAAGAGTGACACCATATCCTGATTGACTTGTTGCATTATTTCCTAATGTTATTGACCAACGTGCTTTGTTTGTCACGTTATTACCAATTACTATGCTCTCTGTTGCTTCTGATTTTGCTTTTTTACCTAAAACGACAGAATCTCCTGTTGTACCAACTCCGGCTACAGCACTCACCTCAGTTCCACCAACAATATTTCCATCATTATTTAATACTACATTGGTTTCAGCCATTGCAGTTGTGCTTACACCCGCTAAAACTGCAGCGCCAATAATTACATTTAATGCTTTACGTTTGTCAGTTTGAGATGATTTACCCACAGATTTGCTTAGTTCTGAAACAGCAACCCAGCATTGATTTACTTTATTCCAAATAATTTTAAAAACATGATTCATATTAAAGTTTCCTATAATCTAAAAATAACTAGTCAAGACAAACAACATCTTGATTCCGAATAAGTATAATAGGAAACTCAGCAATTAACAGATAATTTACAAGATTTTACAAAAGCTGACAAAGAATAGTTTTTTTATGGAGAAGTTAAATGTAATGTAAAGATAAATTAAAGATAAATTAAAGATAAATTAATAGCTTAAAGCATATGTATAA
>CAJPKS010000115.1:0-5947 GCA_905371285.1 Haemophilus sp. HMSC068C11
ATAATCACTAGACAGGGCTGCAAGATTTTGCTATTTTTTAGCCTAATAATATTTGGAGAGATTTGTAGGGATTTACAATGAAAAAAATTTGCGTAATTTTGACCGCACTTTTCGGTTCTATGGCATTATCTGCCACCGCAGCACCTCTTACAGAAAACAAAGCTGCTCTTCCACAACAATGTACACAGTTATTTAAAGAAACAGAAAATTTGATTGCTCAAGCAGAAAAACAGCCTGGCACTCATACTCAAGTAGGTAAAATCAAAAGTAAACTGAACCAAAGCAAACAGCAAATTCTTGAAATGGAATTAGCGACTCAACAAAAAAGCTGTGATGTGGGTTTAGCAAGATTAAATAGCATGAAGAGCTATACTGAAGGAACTAACTAAGCAGGTTTCAAAAAGAAAGGACATATTGATATCAATATGTCCTTTTTTCTATCTCTTATTCTGACGGCTTCTGAAGTCCGAAGTGTCGATAAGTTAACGAGGTCGCAATTCGGCCTCGAGGCGTACGCTGTAAAAATCCTTGTTGAATCAAGTAAGGTTCTAAAACATCCTCGATAGTGTCTCGTTCTTCACCTATTGCTGCAGCCAAGTTATCTAACCCAACTGGTCCACCATCAAAACGTTCAATCACTGCGGTAAGCAATTTTCTATCTAAGTAATCAAAGCCCGCATCATCTACATCTAACATTGAAAGCGCTTGTTTCGCAATGTCTGCCGAAATAATGCCATCATTGCGCACATCAGCAAAATCTCGAACGCGACGCAATAAACGGTTTGCAATACGAGGGGTGCCACGTGAACGACGAGCCACTTCAAAAGCGGCTTTATCTTCTAATTCCAGATTTAAGCAAGAGGCACTTCTTGTTACAATAGAAGTTAAATCTTCAACGGAATAAAATTCTAAACGCTGAACAATACCAAAACGATCACGTAGTGGTGAAGTTAAAGAACCCGCTCGAGTTGTTGCACCAATTAATGTGAAAGGTGGCAAATCCAATTTAATTGAGCGTGCAGCAGGGCCTTCACCGATCATAATATCCAACTGATAATCTTCCATTGCTGGATAAAGCACTTCTTCAATCGCTGGGGAAAGACGGTGAATTTCATCAATAAACAACACATCATGGGGTTCAAGATTGGTCAGCATTGCCGCTAAATCCCCCGCTTTTTCAAGAACAGGACCTGATGTGGTGCGAATATTCACACCCATTTCATTCGCCACAATATTAGCTAGCGTCGTTTTTCCTAAGCCTGGAGGGCCGAAGATCAAAAGATGATCTAAGGCATCTTGACGTAATTTCGCCGCCTTAATGAAAATATCCATCTGCTCTCGCACTTGTGGCTGTCCCACATAGTCCGCTAAAAGCTTTGGACGAATCGCACGATCGATGACATCTTCATCTATCTTTGCCTGACTGCTAATAATTCTATCTGCTTCGATCATATCTCTTTAATCTTTATAATGCGGCTTTTAAGGCTTCGCGAATTAATTGCTCACTGCTCAAGTCAGCTTTAGCGACTTTTTTCACCATTTTTTCAGCATCGGTTGGTTTATAACCTAACGCAACCAATGCAGCAACCGCTTCATCTGTAGAGCTTTCAGTTTGGCGTAATTCTGAAGTTGACGGAATATGCTTGCTCTCCACAAAGAAATCACTTTGGCGAACATCTTTAAACTTCCCTTTTAACTCTACTAATAAACGTTCAGCCGTCTTCTTGCCCACACCAGGAATTTTAACTAATTTTGACAGTTCTTCTCGTTCAATAGCATAAGCAAACTGCTCTACTGACATTGCAGATAAAATCGCAAGTGCCAATTTAGGGCCAACACCATTGGTTTTAATTAATTCACGGAATAAAGTGCGGTCAGTTTTTTGGGCGAATCCAAAAAGAAGATGAGCATCTTCACGCACAACAAGATGGGTAAATAAAGTAGTTTCTTGCCCGATTTCAGGTAAGTCATAAAAACTGGTCATTGGTAACAATAATTCGTAACCGACGCCTTGTACATCAAGCAAAATTTCAGGAGGTTGTTTTTCTAATAAGATGCCTTTTAAACGACCAATCATAAGATTTCCATGTAAAAAAATTTTGCATAGAATAAAATAAAACTGGATATTAATCCAGTTAAATTTTTAATCTAAATCGACCTCGGCTGTATCTTGTTTTTAAAAGTGCGGTCATTTTTTCATGTGTTTCTGTGGTTTTGACCGAGCCAGCAATATGCAAGGAATGTTGAATGGTATGAGCATGAGTGATGGCAATGGCTAAAGCATCTGCCGCATCTACCTGAGGTTTATCTGAGAGCTTCAAAATTCGTGTCACCATATCTTGTACTTGAACTTTATCTGCAGAACCAATCCCAACGACAGTCTGTTTCACCAAACGAGCCGCATATTCAAATACCGGTAAATCATGGTTCACGGCAGCCACAATCGCCGTACCACGTGCTTGCCCCAGTTTTAAAGCTGAGTCAGCATTTTTAGCCATAAACACTTGTTCAATAGCAAACATATCGGGCTGAAATTGCGTGATGATTTCTATCACGCCAGCATAAATTCGTTTTAAGCGTGTAGGTAAATCCTCTACCTGCGTGCGGATTGCTCCACTGCCGAGATATTCTAAATGGCGACCATTTTGTCTAATCACACCATAACCCGTTACACGAGAACCTGGGTCAATGCCTAAAATAATACTCATAAATTCTCAAAAATAAACGGCCGGTCAATGCCGGCCGTTTTTAGCGTTAATTATTGGTTTGCTTTTGCAGTTGCTTTTGCATCTACATCACAGTTTTTCACAACAATTTTATCTGCTTTTTTGCCTTTGATTAAAAGATTCACTGGCGCAACAGAATCAAATTTATCTAAAGTTAAACCACTGTCTACGTTCCAAACATATTTGCCAGAAGTAAATGAAGTGAAGTCTTTTTGAGCTGCATCACGAGCGAAATCTTTCGCGATAACTTTGTTACCCACCATCACCATTGCTGCTGTTGGCTCTTGGTTTTCGAATTGATAAACTGCAGTTACAGTTTTCTTGTTACAGGTATAAACTACTGTTTTATCCGTTACAGTAGGGGTGGCCATTTGTTCCGCTTTGTTTTCCATTTTTGGTGCATCGCTTGCACATGCTGATAAAACAACAAGAGCGGCCATTGCTGGTAATACTTTAGCAAATTTCATTATAAATCTCCTTAAAATTACAGCTGAGCTGCAACTTCATCACTAATTTCACCGTTATGATATACGTTTTGTACATCGTCACAGTCTTCTAACATGTCAATTAAACGCAACAATTTAGGCGCAGTTTCAAGATCAAGATCAACTGTTGTTGATGGAATCATTGTCACTTCTGCGTTATCAATTTTAAATCCTGCTGCTTCGATTGCATCGCGCACAGAACCTAAATCTTCCCACGCGGTATAGATTTCAAATGATCCATCATCTTGCGGTTGAACATCATCCGCACCGGCTTCAATTGCCGCCTCCATTAACGCATCTTCTTCACCTTGGCTAATTAAAATCAAGCCTTTTTTGCTGAATAAGTAGCCCACAGAACCTTCAGTCCCTAAGTTACCACCACATTTAGTGAAACTTGGGCGAACCTGTGAAATGGTTCGATTTGCGTTGTCACTTAGACACTCAACCATCACAGCAGTTCCACCCGGACCATAACCTTCGTAAATTCTTGTTTCCATATTGGTGTCATCACCACCGCCCACACCGCGTTCAATCGCACGGTTAATGGTGTCGCGAGTCATGTTGCTTGATAAGGCTTTATCTACTGCCGCACGTAAACGCGGGTTCGCACCGACATCACCGCCACCGATTTTTGCAGCAGTGACTAATTCACGAATTAATTTTGTAAAAATTTTACCGCGTTGTGCATCTTGTGCTGCTTTACGGTGTTTAATATTTGCCCACTTACTATGGCCTGCCATGTTGTTTTCCTTCTTATCTTAAAAACGTTTTTAAATTGAATCCTCTTCTATAGAGGAAAGCCGTTCATCAAATATTTTTTGATGGCCTCGGCATTATTCGGCGATTTTGTCATTTGGATCGCATGTTCTGGTGAAACCCATTGATACGCCAAATGCTCACTTAATATCGGTTCAAATTCCTGCTCAACTGCCAATAAAAACCAATGTTCATGACAGTGAGTCACATTCGGTGCGTATTTATAGCGGAAATGCGGAAAAATTTCAAATTCTATACTCTCTTTACAATCAAAAAGTGCGGTCGAATTTTCTTCTATTTTTAATCCAACTTCTTCCCAAACTTCTCGAATTGCTGTTTCTCTTGGTGTTTCATTGGTTTCTAATGTCCCCGTAACAGATTGCCAAAAAGTGGAATCATCTTGACGTTGAAGCATAAGAACACGATGCGTGCTTTCTGCATAAATTACCACGAGAACCGATTGATTATTTTTATATTTCAAGCTCATCATCTCCATAATTGAGAATGGGCAGCATCATACCTTTTCTACTAAAAACTTTCAAAAAAATTACCGCACTTTAAAACTAAAGTGCGGTAATTATCTCAATTATTTTAGTTTAACCAGCCAGCTTGTTGGGCGATAAATAATCCTGCAAAGGCGGTTAAGTAGAATAAACCGATAAGGGATAACCACAATAATCCGCCTTTTACACTGTGTTTCGCGTGCTTAGTCAGAGATAAATTCAACCAAGCAAAGATTGGTGCTGAAACAAATGAAGCAATCATCGCGAATTTTAACATTGGGCCTACTGCGTTATTAAAGTAGAAAATAATCGCTAAACCAGACAATGCTGCAAAAATCATACCGATATTAAGAATTCTCACTGAGCTTTCTTGTTTACCGAATAAGATACGCAAAGATTCAACATTGGTACGAGAGTAACCATCAATTACTGTAATTGTTGTACCAAACATACACATAAACGCAATTACGGCAATTAATAAGCGAGACCATTCACCGATAGTACTTGCATACATATTGATAAGTTGTGCGATATATTTCCCGCCAACCATCTCTACGGTTTCAGGAGAACCATATTGCACCAATGCTCCAAGTGCTAAGAATACGACAGCTAAAATTGCTGTGCCGATGTAACCCACATTGAAGTCAAATAAACCGTCTTCATAAGATACTTTTGTTAAACGACGTTTTGCTACCACCCACATAGAGTTAACAGCAGAAATTTCAATTGGTGCAGGCATCCAACCCATTAATGCAACTAAAAACGCTAACTTGCTTAATTCCCATGGTGAAGGTGCAACAAAATCAGGTGTAGCTACGCCATTGATACCATTACGCATAAAAGCAATCACGACAGCGCTCACGGTTGTTACCGTTAAAGCAATCATGATGATTTTCGATAAACTATCTAATAAACGGTATTTACCCAACAATAAAATACCGGTTGTCACAAGAATCACTAATGAGCTTAACACCGGCATTGGTAATGGAATTGGCGTAATGAAGGTTAAAATTGCGGCCGTTAATAATCCCACTGCAGCAGTATTAATCACCGTAGCAAAAACGTTTAAAGCAAGGAATAACCAAAGATAGAATTTTCCTTTTTGACGGTAACCTTCTAACAAGGTATTACCCGTATCTAGGGTATATTGAACACCGAAACGGAAGAAAGGATATTTGAATAAATTAGCAAGAATAACAATGCTCACTAATTCCCAACCATAGATCGCACCCGCTTGGGTAGATGCAATAATATGCGAACCACCAACAGCTGCTGATGCCATCACGATGCCCGGGCCTAAGGCAGAGAATTTACTCGCCCACGTTGATTTTTCTACTGGAGTTGAAACTTCACTCATAAAATGTTCTCTTATAAATTAATCATAAATCGAAAAGGACCTATTTATAATAGAATTTTATCCTTGAGTAAAGTAAATAAAGTTACATTTAAAGAAGAATAAAAGAGTAAAAATCTAATT
>CAJPKS010000116.1:0-5944 GCA_905371285.1 Haemophilus sp. HMSC068C11
GATGTGGATATTTTAAATGTACTAAGTTTGTTTCCGTTAGTATTTATATTTTGTGTATTCATCTTTTATTTAAAAAAGTTGTAGCAGGTTATAATTTTCTCGGCATACGATCTGAAACAAGATATAAAGTGCGGTCAATTTTCAAAGAGTTTTAAAACCTCTTAAAAACTGACCGCACTTTTTTATTGAGAATATGAGTTTATAGAATTTTAAAACAAGTTTTGATATCATATCGCAGATTTATCAATAACTTAATCTCTGATGTATAATGAAAAACTTATCTCGCTCTTTTCTTTCTAGTTTATTATTTATTTCCTCTTTCGCGTTGGCGGCGCCAAGCTCACCAAATGCAAATGTAGAAAAACAAATCGATGCCAAACAACAGAGGCAACAAGCTGAACAGGATGCGGCTATTTTAGCCCAGCAAACGCAATCCGCGAATGTGCGTTTAGAGGGGGAAAAAGAAGCCTCTCGTGGCTTTCCACAGAATGAAGCACAGTGTTTTCCTATCAATCAATTGGTGCTAACCGATTATCAAGCTGAAGAAGAAAATTCATCAGCTTCTTCTCTTAAATTAATCCAACCAAGCCAATTCTCTTGGGCATTGAAGTCTGTTTATGCTGAGCGTGATTTTGCGCTGCCGGCTTGTATAGGCTCGGAGGGGATTAACGTATTACTTCGCCGTATTCAAAATCGTTTAATTGATTTGGGATATGTCACTACCCGTGTGGTGGTAGAGCCACAGGATTTGCGTTCAGGCATGCTCGTACTCACTGTGATTCCAGGTAAAGTAGGTCGTATTCAATTACAAGACCAAAGTGCGATTCCGTTTGCCACCCGTGGTACCTTATGGTTTGCCATGCCAATGGCGCAGGGGGATATATTAAATATTCGCAATATTGAACAAGGTTTAGAAAACTTAAAACGTGTACCGAGTGCCGATGCGAATATGGAGCTTGTGCCAACGGATGCAGTAGGTGAAACAGACGTTGTGATTGCTTATAAGCAAAGCTTACCTTTTCATTTAACCTTGGGATTAGATGACTCAGGCAGTAAATCTACGGGTCGCTTACAGGGCTCAGCGACGTTTTCCTGGGATAATGTGTTAACACTTAATGATATGTTCTATATCAGTGGTACACGTAGCTTTAAGCGTCATAGTGATGATGCTGAAGGCGATTATGGTAGCTAAAACCTCAGTCTCTATTATTCTATTCCTTGGAAGAACTATCTCTTAACCCTTTCCGGTTCAAAATACTCTTATCACCAAACGGTAGCGGGCGCGTTTGAGTCTTACACCTATTCAGGTGAAAGCCAACAAATGAAAGCGAACTTAAGTCGCTTATTATCTCGTGGAAGTCTTCATAAAACCTATGTGAATGCCGCGTTATGGACGAAAAAATCGCATAACTATATCAATGACACCGAAATTGAAGTGCAGCGTCGTCGAACAGCCGGTTGGGAAGTGGGCTTAAATCACACTCAATATATTGGCGAAACAGTGTTACAACTGTTTGCGAACTATAAACGTGGTACGGGTGGGAATAAAGCCTTACCTGCTCCGGAAGAGGAATTTGGTGAAGGGACTTCCCGTATGCAGATTTTTACTGCAGGCATTGATTTTACCTATCCTTTCACTATCGGTAATCAGCCTTTCCGTTTTAACACCAGTTGGAATGGACAATGGAACGGCACACCTTTAACACAACAAGATAAATTTAGTATTGGTGGTCGTTATACCGTACGCGGATTTGATGGTGAGCTATCACTTTCCGGTGAAAAAGGTTGGTTATGGCGAAATGAGCTCGGTTGGAATATTGCCAATAAAGGACATGAGCTTTATTTAGGAATAGACCGAGGCAAGGTGCACTCAAGCCAAGAAGAGCTGCAAATTGGTGACAGCTTAATGGGTGGTGCAATTGGACTTCGCGGTAAATTATGGGGCATTAACTATGATTATTTTGTGGGTGTTCCAATTAAAAAACCGGAAGGATTTAGAACTAGTCATGTGACAACCGGATTTAATGTGAGCTACCGTTTTTAATGCTCACGCTTTTAGATGAATAAATTGATTAAAACCAAACAGAATTTAAAACTTTAAAGGAAATTAAAAAATGAATAAACGTCATTATAAAGTGATTTTTAGCCGTGTATTAAACCAGCTTGTGGTGGTCTCTGAGTTGGCAAAATCTCAAGGTAAAGCGCAAAGTGAAAATGTGAGCTCAGAACAAGAAAAAACAGGATTGTTTTCAACCGCACTTTCACTTAATCCTATTCATTTTAGCTTAATGTTGGCATTAGGCTTTGTCTTCTTATCGCCTTCTGTTCATGCAGAAGATATGGCAATTCGTGCTGATAAATCTGCACCAGGTAATCAACAACCTACCGTACTTCAAACCGGCAATGGTTTACCGCAGGTAAATATTCAAACACCAAGTGCAGGTGGGGTATCACGTAACCAATATTCACAATTTGATGTGGCAGAAAAAGGCGCTGTGTTAAACAATGCTCGCAAAGCAGCCCAAACGCAAATGGCAGGATGGGTGCAAGGTAACCCGAATCTTGCTCGCGGTGAAGCGAAAGTCATTCTTAACGAGGTCAATTCAGCGAATCCAAGCCGTTTAAAAGGTTATGTAGAAGTCGCAGGCAAAAAAGCAGATGTGGTGATTGCCAACCCAAGCGGTATCCAATGTGATGGTTGTGGTGTGATTAATGCTGGACGTACCACGCTGACAACCGGTAAAGCTGATGTAGAAAATGGTGAGTTGAAAGGCTATCGCGTAAAAGGCGGTAAGGTGACTGTTGGCCAAAAAGGGATGGATAACAGCCAATCTGATTACACCGATATTATCGCTGAGAAAGCGGAAATCAATGGTGGTGTTTGGTCGAAGAAAGGCATTAAAGTTACCACTGGTAAAAACAACGTTGACCGCACCAATGATTCAGTTGTGTATGTGGGCGATAAAATCACCGATAAAACCGACCACACTTCCGATACCCAAGGCGAAAACCAAAGCTACAGTGTGGATGTGAGCCAATTAGGTGGGATGTATGCTGAAAAAATCCATTTAGTGGATAACGGCCAAGGTCTTGGTGTACGCAATGCGGGGCATATTGGTGCATCAGCGGGTGATGTGAAGATTGATAGTCAAGGACGTATTGTTAATGAAGGGGTAATTAGCGCAACTCACCAAGCTGATCTTAATGCAGAAAAGGTTATTGAAAATAAAGGTAAAGTTGAAACTAAACAGGGGAATGTTGCATTGCGCTCACAAACTCGAGTAGAGCAGCATGGTTCAATTGTTTCACATCAAGGGGGGAGCTTTGTTCAAGCTAAGGATAAAGTTACTCAAACCGGTGAAACTGTTGCTAAGGGCGATATTCAGTATCAGGCAAAAAATATTGAAGTAAAAAGTGGTGCTTTAGTTGCTGCTGGCGTTACGGTACAGGATACTACGCAAGGTGAGATTCGTTCTCTAGATACTCAACATGCACAAGGTGCAAATCTTACTCTTTCAGCTGAAAAGACCATTTCATCCAAAGCAAAACATCTAGCGAGTGGTGAGATTAATGTGAGAGCGGAAATGGTTGATTTATCTGATAGTCAATTAAGTGGAGATCGCATCGCTCTCCAATCTGCTCAATCAGCTTTAAATCTGAATAAAACAACGCTATATAGCGAAGGAAAAACAACATTAAGCAACCCAAATCTTATTTCAACTGAAAATGCACATTTGAATGCTGATCATTTTGTGGTGGATAGTGTTCAACTTAATAATCATCAGGGCAGTTGGATTCAACGTGGCGCCGAAGCTTTTGCATTAAATGTACAAAAGGGATTAGACAATACTGAAGGAAAAATTGTCGCAGAAGGTACGCTTTCTGTTCAAACGCCATTAATTCAAAATAATCAAGGTGTGATTTGGTCAAATCAAGGTGTGAAACTTAACACAAATGCAGGACATATAGAGTCTCAATCTGGTTATTTATTTGGAAAAAATAGTCTTGATATTAGTACTTCAACCTTGAATAACCAAAAAGGTGAAATGTTAGGTGGACAGGTTTTATTGGCTGCACAGCAAGTTAATAATGAGGAAGGGAAGTTAATTGTCGGAAATCGCGCAGATTTATCAGTTAATCAATTTAATAATCAGCGTGGTATTGTTTATAACCAAGGTGAACTATCATTAAAGACAGAAAATTTACACAACCAAGATGGCATTATTTCATCTGTTTCTCGTGCGACATTGCTTGCAAATGATTTAAATAACCTTAAAGGAGTGATTCAGGGAGAGTCTGATTTAACGATTCAAACCCAAAATTTGAATAATACACAAGGTGATATTTCAGCGAAAACAGCAGCGATTTCTTCTGCTGCAATAAATAATGCACAAGGTGTAATTTCATCTCAGGATTTAACATTATCTGGTACAAATTTAAATAACAAAGGTGGCATTGTTCAAAGTGTGAATGCAACATTAAATTTGACCAAGATGGATAACCAGTCTGAAGGTGATAAAGGCTCTTTGGTTAGTGCAACAAATCGTTTAGTGTTAAATGTTACAAATGTAAATAATAAAAATACAAAAGCTAAACAAGATACCCCTACTCAAGGTATTCAAACAACTAATTTAGTAATAAATGCAGAGCATATTGAAAACCAATCTGGTGGTATTTATGCAGGAAAATCAGCAAATATTACAGTTAATCAATCTCTTGATAACCAACAAGGTGAGATTTTATCGGCTGGTCGAGTTGATATTGTAAATCCAGATTTAACCTTGGTTGTAAATAATGCACTAGGAAAAATTGAATCGGTGATTGGCACAACATTACAAGCCAAAACATTAGCGGATGAAGGTTCGATTAGAACAAAAGGTGATTTGGGTATTGAGTTAAATGATAGCTTTACGCTTAATAAAGCCTTTGGTGTAGGTAATAATCTTACTTTTAAAACAAAAGGTGATTTTGTTAATAATTCTAACCTTGTGGTAGGTAATTCAGCATCAGTTGAAGGCGCGACTATTCAAAATAATGCTAATGCAGAAATTTCCTCGATAAACACTCGCATTCAAGCCAATAAACTGGATAACTTTGGTTTAATAGATGGTGACACCACAGTGATTAAAGCCAATGATGTCAATAATATCGGTACTGCACGTATTTATGGTAGTCATATTGCCATTCAAGCAAATAATTTAAATAATCTTGAGAACTCTGACGGAACAGCAGCGACTATCGCTGCTCGCGAGAGACTTGATTTAGGTGTTGGTAATCTAGTAAACCGTAATCATTCACTTATTATGAGTTTAGGTGATATCTATATTGGTGGGAAGTTGAATGAAAATAATCAAGCTACTGGTTATGCAAATAGTATTGATAACGGTAGTGCGACAATTGAAGCTTTAGGAAGTGGTTGGATTAAGACACATCATCTTTTAAACCAAGATTTACACCTAAAATTAGGTAAAAAAGTAGAAAAAGAACGAATTGATGAATATTCGTTAGGAAGTGATACACATCGTTACCGTGGAGGTAGAGATGGCTATTTCTATATCAATGATGGAAGCAGAAGTCGCCATTCTTATCTTAAATTGAATGATGGTTCGAGAATTGCGGGGGAAGGCTGGAAAAGATGGCATTATACCCGTACAACAACAACTTCTACAATTGAACATCAAGATCCAGCAAAAATCTTAATAGGTGGGGAATTGCATCTTTCTGGAGAAGATCTTCATAATAAACAGAGCCAAATTCTTGTGGGACAGAAAGTGCTACTGGATGATAAAGTCTTTACTCAATCGACAAATGATCGGTTGCGTAGCTCAAAATCTAAGTTAGAAAATGATGATTTAATCGGTAATATTGATATCACAGATCAAGGTGAATTTGTTCAAGAAAAACATATCAGAAGAAAAAGAAAAAAATATTACCACTATCACAA
>CAJPKS010000117.1:0-5936 GCA_905371285.1 Haemophilus sp. HMSC068C11
TTTGTTTTTCATCTAAAATTTTCCTACTAATATCTCTAAAATACCGGCGGCGATAAGTGGACATACCGGAATGCCTCCTAAGAAAGACACACCAATAATCGTACCAATTAATAATCCAGTCACTAAAACGGGTTGTTCTCCCATTAATGGCACGCCTTTGCCTGCAAGCCACGCCACTAACGCCCCGATTAAAATAGAGATGCCCATTTTCCAATTTAAAAATGAACTGAGATCGGGCAGTTGGATTTTCCCCGAGACTAACGGCGCAAGCACACCAATCGTTAAAATGATGATCCCAATTTTTATCCCGTATTGCTCAAGTATGGGAATGTATTTGGATAATAAGGTTTGCTGCATGATTAATAACACAGCCGCTGAGATGGTGATTGCGCTGTTTTGACTCATTAAACCTAAAATGATTAAGAAAACCAACAACAACGCTATCATATTGAATTGTAATGACATAATACCTCTAAAGTGCGGTCAGAAAAATGACCATTTTTGGCATGTAAAGTTTTTGTAAATTATACCAATTTCTTGCTTTTCTGTGTTTTTTATTTACCCAAAAAAAGCTAGAATACAAAAGAACTTATTTCTCATCCTCCCTGTTTTTACTAAGGTTCCTTTGCCCTATGTCGAATGTCGTCAGCCCTGAATTGATTAAAACTGTTGTTCTACTCGCCACCAGCGTAACCATCGTGCCGCTTTTTAAGCGTATTGGCTTAGGTAGCGTATTAGGTTATTTAGTGGCAGGCTGTTTAATTGGTCCTTCGGTATTTGGCATGATAGAAGATGCGGAATCAGTTCTCCATATGGCGGAACTGGGCGTGGTGATGTTCTTATTCATTATCGGTTTGGAAATGCATCCCGAACGCTTATGGGCAATGAGAAAAGCAATCTTCGGGCGAGGTTTTCTACAAGTCGGGCTATGTGGTGTTCTGCTTACCTTTGCCGGTATCTATATTTTACATCTTCCTAAAGAAGTCGCGTTTATTGCAGGTATGGGCTTTACGCTCTCCTCTACTGCTATCGTAATGCAGGTATTAGAAGAACGCGGGATTACGAACACGCCAAAAGGCCAACGGGTGATTTCAACCTTAATTTTTGAAGATTTATCCATTGTGCCATTATTGGCTTCTATTGCCTTTTTAACGCCTGAAACCAAACACATTGAACATCAAACCAACTGGACATCCATTGCTATTGCACTCGGTGCCGTTGTCGGTTTAGTGGTTGCGGGTAAATGGTTAATGAACCCTATTTTCCGCTTAATTTCAAAAGCTCACATTCGTGAAATGATGACAGCAGCTGCCTTGCTTGTGGTATTAGGCGCCGCCTTAGCCATGGAAGCAAGCGGACTTTCAATGGCGATGGGCGCATTCGTTGCTGGTGTGATGCTTTCAGAATCTGCATTCCGTCACCAACTTGAAGCGGATATTGAACCGTTCCGTGGTCTATTGCTCGGTCTTTTCTTTATGGGCGTAGGGATGTCACTTGATTTAACCTTGGTGTTCGACAATGCACTTTGGTTATTAGGTATCGTGTGCCTTTATATCATTGGCAAAGCCTTAGCCGTTTACACTGTTGCGCGTATTACAAAACTTGACCGAAAAGAATCCGTTGGACGAATGACCATTATGGCACACGGTGGTGAATTTGCATTCGTACTCTTCTCTGCTGCAACTACGGCAGGTGTAATGACAAAAGATCAAAATGCAACTTTTACTGCTGCTGTCATTATTTCGATGCTATTCTCTCCATTGATTGGTTTATTGATGCGTAAAATCAACCAACGTAAATCAACAAATCAAGAGGAAAAAGTCGATACGAGCGATCTTGATCCAATTGTGGATTTAGAAGATAGCGTACTCGTGATTGGTTTTGGTCGTTTCAGCCAAATCGTCTGTCAATCGCTTCTTGTTCGTGGCATTAACGTATCGGTGATTGACCGTAACATCGAAAACATCCGTGCGGCAGCCAAATTTGGTTTTAAAGTTTATTACGGTGATGGTATTCGCCTTGATGTATTACGTGCTGCAGGTATCGAAAAAGCGAAATGTGTCGTCATCGGGATTAACGATACAGATCGTATTGAAAGCATTGTTCAGAATTTGAAAGATGCTTATCCGAAACTCCCTATTTTGGCGCGAACTTATGACCGTACAACAACAGTAAGCCTGATTAAACGAGACGTAGACTTTATTGTACGTGAAACCTTTGAATCTGCACTTACGCTCAGCCATGCAACATTAATGCAATTAGGTATCAATAAAATTGAAGCTGATGAGGTCATTGCAGAAGTTCGTTACTTAGATCAAGAACGATTGAATGAAGAAGTTTTACATGGCTTTTCTACGGACATCATCCGAAAATATTGGATGCCAAAACCTTTCATTAAACCACATTCTGATGCTGAAGCACTCAATGAAGAAACGGCTGAGATCTTAGAAAAAGAAGATGACACCAATGATGAAGCAGCGGTTGAAACTCTTCTTCATGATGATTCAGAAACAGAGAAACAAAAAGAAGTCGAATAATAAAAAAGCCCGATAAATCATTATCGGGCTTTTTATTAGGCTTTCATTGTCACAATCCAGCAGTTGTGGATTTGTTTATTCCGCTCAAAATCAAGTGGCAAAGTTTTCGCTGAAATTTCGACCGCGCTTAATCCCAATTCATCTAACGCCTCAAAATCCATTTTAAAACCACGTTTATTGTTCGAGAACACAATGGTGCCATTAGGGCGTAAAATACGTTTAAGATTACGCATTAATTTGATGTGATCTCGTTGCACATCCCAACTATCTTCCATACGTTTAGAATTCGAGAATGTTGGCGGATCCACGAAAATCAAATCAAACTGGCGATCACATTTCTCTAACCACTGCAAACAATCTGCCTGAATGAGCTTGTGCTGTTTGCCTTCGATATCATTTAAAATCAGGTTTTGTTCTGCCCAGTTTAAATAGGTGTTCGACATATCTACGGTCGTCGTTGATTTCGCTCCACCTAATGCAGCATGCACAGTAGCCGAACCGGTATAGGCGAAAAGATTGAGGAAATCTTTGCCTTTTGCCATTTCACCAACCATTTTACGGGTTAAGCGATGATCTAAGAATAACCCTGTATCTAAATAATCCGTTAAATTCACCCAAAGCTGTGCGCCGTATTCATTCACATAGAAATATTCGCCTTTATTGGCCAATTTTTCATATTGATTTGTGCCTTTTTGTTTTTGACGGACCTTCAAAATCAGTTTATTGGTTTCAATACCAGTGACTTGTAAGGTTGCAGTCACTGCATCCAATAAACGTTGACGCGCTTTGTTTTCATCAATATTTTTCGGTGCGGCATACTCTTGCACCACAATATGATCACCATAACGATCCACGGCCACATTGTATTCCGGTAAATCCGCATCATATAAACGATACGCATCAAGGCCTTGCTGCTTCGCCCATTTTTCAATTTTCTTGATATTTTTTTGCAAGCGATTCGCAAAATCCACCGCGACCGTTGAAGTGCGATCAAATTCAAGCGGATTTTCAACCGCACTTTCTTTGCGCTCGGAAATTTGATAATTCTTCTGAACACAATCTAATGGGCCATTTTTCGCTTTAAATTGACGATGAGAACGCATACGCAAGCAATCAAGCAAGGTAGATTCACTACTGAAAATCGACGCATTCCAACCACCAAATTCATTTTTAAGACGTTGTCCAAAGACTGAATATAGTGCAATCAACGCAGGAGTTGTACCTAAACGCTCACCATAAGGCGGGTTACAAATCACCGTTCCTACTTCATCTGGGCTTGGATTTTTTAATGCGGCGACATCACCTTGTTTCCACTGAATTAAATGTGCCACACCTGCATTTTGTGCATTCTTTTGCGCTTTTTTCAGCACACGATGATCGAGATCGAAACCATAAAAATGCGGTTTTGGATTTTGATTAAAACAAGTTTCCGCTTGCTGTACCGCTTCTGCTTTTACCTTATCCCAAGCATCTTGATTATGCCCTTTCCAGCAATCAAAGCCCCAATGTAAACGATGTAATTGCGGTGCAATTTGTGCTTCCATCTGTGCCGCTTCGATTAACAAGGTACCTGAACCGCACATTGGATCCACTAAAGGCGTCCCTTTTTTCCAACCTGAACGCAGCACTATCGCAGCGGCTAAGGTTTCACGTAAAGGCGCTTGGCCTGTATCTTCGCGATAACCTCGTAAATGTAATGCTTCGCCACTTAAATCGAGTGAAACGACGAGCTCTTCTTTATTCAAATAAACATGAATTCGCACATCTGGATA
This sequence comes from Haemophilus sp. HMSC068C11, assembly GCA_905371285.1. Taxonomy (GTDB): domain Bacteria; phylum Pseudomonadota; class Gammaproteobacteria; order Enterobacterales; family Pasteurellaceae; genus Haemophilus_D. The sequence continues at coordinate 4,310 of CAJPKS010000117.1, forward strand.
GTCTTTATCCACATTTGGACGTGCTTTCCCTTGACGTTCAAAATAATCCACAATGGCATCTTTCACACGCATCGCACCAAATTGAGTGTGACGAATCTCTTGGTTTGTCCCGTTAAAATCAACAAAAAATGTGGATTTCTCATCAAAATAACTTAACCAATCCTGCCCTGTCACAATTGAATACAAGTCTAAATCACTATATACCTTTCCATTTACAATCGGTAACAAAATACGCGAAGACAAACGTGACCATAATAAGCTGCGATAAAGTGTTTCATCATCAGCCTGAAAATGTACGCCGCCTTGTGCAATTTTACATTCCGTTGCACCAAGCTCTGTGAGTTCGACTTTTAATAGTTCTTCAAAACCACGGGCAGTTGTGGCAAATAGTTGTTTCATGTGTTTTCTCGATAGGGAAAAATTGGGCGAATTATAGCACGAAAGTGCGGTTAAATTTGGGGATATTTCAAGAATATTCCCCCTCTTTTATAAAGAGGGGGTAAGGGGGAGATTTTTGATTATTTACTTAAACATTGAGCATAGCTATCAGCGGTGGCTTGAAGGAAATTCGCATAGGAATTTGGACCAAGCTGTACGTTATCACCAATAGGATCTAAACGACCAACATTAACTTTTGTACTTTGCGCAAGCGTATCAATCACTTTTGGTGTGAATTGAGGCTCCGCAAAAAGACAATTTACACGATGTTCTTCAATTTCTTCTTTGATGTGAGCAATGGTTTTTGCACCAGGTGCCACTAATGGATTAATGGTGAAATAACCGGTTTGATTTAAACCATAAGCATCGTTGAAATAGCTATAAGCATCATGGAATACAAAGAAGCCTTTATCTTTGAGTGGGGCTAATTGCGCTTTGATCTTATCGCTTTGCTCGGTCAAAGTGCGGTTAAAATCGGCTAAGTTTTTCGCAATGAGCTCTTTTTTATCCGGATATTGTTCCGTTAATTTATCCGCCACTTTTTGTGCCACAATTTGGCTGATGGCTGGTGAATACCATAAGTGCCAGTTCACGCTTAACCCATTTTCATCTACATCGTGGTGGTGATGCTCATGGTCATGGCCATGCTCGTGCTTATGATCGTGTCCATGCTTATGATCATGCCCGTGCTCATCTTCATCGCCTTCATGATAATGTTCATGATGGACCTTGCTTAAAAGCGGTTTAATTTCTGGAATCTCAGAAATATTGATGATTTTTTTGCTATCAATTTGGCTAATTGGTTTTGCTAAGAAAGCATCAATATCTTCACCAACCCAAACCACTAAATCCGCCGATTTCACTTTTTGCACATCTGAAAGCTTTAAGCTGTAATCATGTGGAGAAGCACCTGCTGGCACTAAAATTTGCGTATCTGTTACACCATTAGCAATAGACGATGTAATAAAACCGAGCGGTTTCACGGAGGCCAATACATCTGCATTTGCCATCATTGGAAGGGTTAAAAGTGCGGTAGAAATTGCACTCATTTTTAATACTTGTTTCATGTTTGTTTCCTTACTTTTATTGGGAATTATTCTCAAAGCCAACATAGACTACGCCTTTTTGATAAAATTGCAACATTCCAAATTAAAAAAATGAAGTGATATTTCTTCATCTTATGTAATAC